>JAISWP010000060.1 GCA_031271065.1 Synergistaceae bacterium | reverse complement strand
GTCCCGTCCATAAAAAACACTATCCCGTGAACCAGCGAACCCGGATGTATAACCGCTCCGACTCTATCGTGCGGCATACCGAACAGCTGCATTGCTTCTATACATTCTATGCCTTTGTTCATGAGGCTGGCGGAGTCTATCGTTATTTTGGCGCCCATGCGCCAGACAGGATGCGCGAGAGCGTCCTTCGGGGTTACCCGTTCCATCTCCCCGAGGGTGAAATTCCTGAATGGCCCTCCGGAAGCGGTCAGAAGTATCCTCGATGGCCTGCTCTTTTCGCCTGACAGACACTGCCAGATGGCGTTGTGTTCGCTGTCGAGAGGTCTGATCTGATCCGGACGGGAGGCAAGGGGCATCACCCACGGGCCGGCCGCCGCTATGCTCTCCTTGTTGGCGATCGAAACGTCCCTGCCGGAGCTCAGTGCGCGCAAAAGAGCGGTTATGGCGCCGGTCCCGGACGAGGCGAATACCACATGATCCGTCCCGGGCATCCCCGCGATGTCCTCCAATCCGCTCCTGCCGGAAAGAAGCTCCGTCCCGAGCTGCGAGAAAGACGCGCGTTCTTCCGCGGAGGGGGAGTCGAGGCAGGCGTACTTCGCGCCGAAACGCGACGCCAGCTCTAAAAGTTTTTCCGAGCTGGAGCGCGCTGCCAGCGCAACGGCCTCAAAACGCTCGGGGAAGCGGGAGATTATGTCCAGCACAGCCCCTCCCACGCTGCCTGTCGCTCCTATGACAGCGATTTTTATCGGACGGAGGACAGCGGTCAAGCTATCACCTCGATTATGAAAAATGTCAGCGCGGCGTTTATGAGTATGCTGTCGAAACGGTCGAGAAAACCGCCGTGTCCTGGTATGAGATTTCCCGTATCCTTCACCTTGGCCTCCCGTTTCAGGACGCTTTCCGCGAGGTCGCCCACCTGGCCGGCGACGCCGCAGAGCGCCCCTAATATGGCGAGCGGGAAAGGAGCTATCTCAAAGATGGCCGGCAGTATGGCGCCGCAGGTGGCGCTCGCGATTACGCCCGCCGCGAAGCCCTCCCAGCTTTTGGAGGGGCTGACCCTGTCGCACATGGGCGACTCGCCGAACAGGGTGCCCGCGGCGTAAGCCGCCACATCGCAGCTCCAGGTGCAGAAGAAGATCGTGAGAAGATACTGCTTGCCGTCCGGGTGAGACCGGAGCAATATCATGAAACTCCATGGCAGTATCACATAGACCAGGCCGGAGAGAGTGCCCCCCATATTCCACAGCGCGGAGCTGTGCCCGGTCATCTGCCTGCGTATGATCTCCGTGAACAGCACTATGAGCGCCGTCATCGCCATGATGGAAAGGGTCACGGCGTAACTGAGGCCTATCGAAACCGTGAGCAGCATAAAAGCCCCACCCGCCAGGCCCCAGCCTCTGGAAAGCCTGTATTTGGTGTACATCAGGCGATACAGCTCCCAAAGCGAGCAGAGAGCCGCTATTGAGGCTATCACGCTCCACACCGCTCCCCCGGCGATGATGCCGGTGACTATGAACGCCACGATCATAACGCTGCTCACCGTGCGCCTGACCAGGTCTCTGCCGTGCGTCTGCCCGTCGCTCCCGCCGTCCTGTCCGGCCTTTACTCGGACTCCCGCCGGCGGCTTATGCAGCGCCATATCGCCGTTCCCTCCCCGCGTAGCTTTCCAGCGCACGCTCCAATTCTTTCATGCCGAAATCGGGCCAGTAAGTGTCAGTGAAGTAATACTCGCTGTAAGCGCCCTCCCACAGCCAAAAATTGCTCATCCTGAATTCGCCGCCGGTCCTTATCAGCAGGTCCGGGTCGGGGATATCAGGGGCGTAAAGCCTGCTTCGCAGAAGCTCTTCCGTCACCGGACCGCCCGGAGGGTCTACCATCAGCCTGTTTACCGCGTCCACTATCTCCTGACGCCCTCCGTAGTTGACGCAGATTATTATATCTATTTCCGTGTTGCCTCCGGTGTATTCCTCCGCGTACCTGACTCCTTCCAGAATATCCGGCGCGAACGCTTCCAATTTACCCACGAAACGTATCCTGGCGCCTCTGGAATGCAGTTTTTCTATCTTGTTTTTGAGGTACAGCCTGAAAAGCCCCATCAGCGCCTCTATTTCCACCGGCACCCTTTTCCAGTTTTCGGTTGAGAAAGCGTAGAGCGACAGGTATCTTATCCCCAGGGAATGGGCGTTATCCACGGTTTTTTCGAGGGCTTCCATGCCGGCCTTGTGTCCCAGCGCGCGGGGCATCCCGCGGCTCAGTGCCCACCGCCCGTTGCCGTCCATTATTATGCCCGTGTGGAGCGGTATTTTTTTATCTCGGTTCGTTCTTTCGGCCAAGGTCCGCGCCCTCCAGTCCGCCTGTTTCCCTTACGATGTCCCACTTGCGCCTCACTTCCTGGATATCGAGCCAGGAGAGGTGCTTAGGCCCTCCCTGTTTGTTGTCGTGTTCGTATCTCAGGAGGTAACTGGGGTGGAACATCGGCATTACGGCTATGCCGCGCCAGTCCAGCCAGCGCCCTCTGAGTTTCGTGACGCCCTCCGTAGTCTTGAGTATCCATTTTATCGGAGTGTTTCCCAAAAGTACCATTATCGCGGGCTTCATGAGCAGTATCTGCGTCTGCAGCAGCCTGTCGCAGGCCGCCTCCTCCTCCGGCAGCGGAGTCCTGTTTCCCGGCGGCCTGCATTTCACCACGTTCGTGATGTAGACGTCGTTTCTGTCGATCCCCGCCGCCTGTAGTATTCTGGAGAGCAGTCCGCCGGCTTTGCCGACGAAGGGGCGTCCCGTCTCGTCCTCTGTCTCCCCGGGGCCCTCGCCTATGAACATGAGCTTCGAGCTTTCGCTCCCTTCCCCGAAGACGACAGATTTTCTCGTCCCGGAAAGGGCGCACATTTCGCAGGAAGCCGCCCTCCTTCTGCACTCTTCCCACAGCAGGGCCGCGGCGCGCTCCCTCTCGTCCGGAGTCATGGAGAATATCGTTTCTGGATCGTCCCGATGATCGTTATCTTTTTTCAAAATTCCACACCCGTCACATTGACATTCACGTTATACACGCTGAGACCGCAGAAGTATCCTATGCTCTTTGCCACTCTCTGCCGAACGGACTCGGCGACCCTTATTATGCTTTTGGGCCCGGGAGTCACCTTCAGGTCTATCTCGACGCTCAGGGAGTCGGACTCCGTGGAATAGACCCTGCACACCGGCCCTTCCGCGACCTGCGGGACCCTGCCCGCCGCGTGGGCGGCTAGCTGCTCTAAGGCCTCCGGCTCTATGTGCACTTCCCCGTAAAAGCTGAAAGGGGGGCGGACTATGGTCTTTTCCCCGTCCAGAGGCGAGGCGGACCGCCAGAGCACCCGCAGGCGCCCCACCATCTTGCCGGCGAAATTCTTCCTGACCAGCACGTGCGAAACCGGTATCACGTGCTGCCCCTTGCCGGTCCGTTCCTTCCTGGCGCGGGATATTTCCTCCGGGGTGGCCACGTCCTCGATGCGGATCACCCTTTCCGGAGGCGGGAGGGCGAGCTTTTCCATTATCCTGCGGGCCATGTCTTCGGAGGTGGCTATCACCATCACTGAACAGGGCGCCGCGTGACGGAAGAACTCCATGACGGAAACTCTGTGATCGTCGTATTCGAACAGCGCCCTCCTGATGGCCCGTATCTGATTGCGTTCCGCTTTCGCGCTCTTTCCGCATACTATCTCAGTCCTGCGTATGACAAGACCGTCGTCTATAATGTAGTCCGCCTCCAGATAATCGGCGACGAACTGGGCGCGCTGACTCTTGCCGGTGCCGGCGGCCCCGACGAACGCCATCGTTCTGATGTTCCCGAAATCCGTCTCCTTATCCCGCAACGGCGTATTTCCCCTCCGGTTCGTCGTCTTCCATGAGTTCTATGTCAGCGCCGAGAGAGGTCATCTTTTCCGCGAGGTTTTCGTAACCCCTCCGCACGTGTTCCAGCCCGCGGACCACTGTCACCCCGTCCGCCGCCATGCCGAGGGATATGAGCGCGGCTCCGGCCCGGAGATCGGACGCCCGGACTTCGGCTCCGGTGAGCCTCGGGACGCCGGTGATGACCGCGGTGCTGCCCTGTATGTCTATCTTGCCGCCCATGCGCTTGAACTCGGCCACATGGACGTATCTCGAATCGAAGACGCTCTCGTGTATTACGCTCGTCCCGTCCGCCATGCACAGGGCCGCCATTATCTGGGGCTGGACATCCGTCGGAAATCCGGGGTACGGAGAGGTGGTCAGGGTCACGCCGCCCCAGTTCACGCCCTCCGCCGGCAGCGTCACCGAGCCTGGCGTTACGTCGGCCCTGACCCCGGCTTCGGCTAGTTTCGAAATCAGCGACGCGAGATGCTCGCTGCTGATCCCGCTGACCGTGACGCTGCCCCTAGTCATCAGCCCCGCCAGAAGATAGGTGCTGGCCTCTATCCTGTCCGGAATTATCCTGACTGTGGCGGATTCCAGATCTCGGACGCCGCGGATGACTATGATGCCGGTACCGTCTCCCTCCACATAGGCGCCCATAGCTCTGAGGGTCTGCGCCAGGTTGGATATCTCCGGTTCCCGCGCCGCGTTCTCTATCACCGATTCCCCCGGAGTGAGGGCGGCGGTCATGAGGATATTCTCCGTCGCCCCGACCGACGGGAAGTCGAGGGTGATCCTGGCAGCCGACAACCCCTTCGTCCTGGCGTGCACTGAGCCCTGCTCCAGGTCTATCTCCGTCCCCATCCGCGTCAGGGCCTTCAGGTGAAAATCTATCGGCCTGCTGCCTATCGCGCAGCCGCCCGGAAGCGGCAGAACGGCCTCCCGGCACCTCGCCACGAGAGGACCGAGGACCAGGGAGGACGCTCTCATCCTGCGGACGAGGTCGGCAGGGGTCTCCCATTTCAGGTCCTCCGGGACATCTATGGTCATCCGGCCCTTTTCGAAAGCTACCGCGGCG
>JAISWP010000031.1 GCA_031271065.1 Synergistaceae bacterium | reverse complement strand
ACTATGTCTTATTGGGAATTACGGGTATCCTTGCCATAACCGGCATTTTGGAAACGGTAAAAGGAAGCGCTGGCCGTATAAAACCCTTTCGTACCATAGGAACCGTCATTGTATTTATTCTTGTGTTAATTGCCACACTTACCGGCATGGAGTATGTAACATTCAAGACTATGATAGAGTCCATGGTTGGTGGTAAATAATAGAGAAACGGTATCAGTATAACGAGGTACGGGGCTGCTGCACATAACAGGACTGCATACGCTTCGCCGCCGATAGGCGGCTCGGGCGGGGGTTTGCCTAGGTCATTCCGCTGCGCTCCATTCCCACGACAAACCTCCGCCGCAGTTTGTCGGCCCTGGAAATGCCACGCATTTCCTTATCCGGGCCGCCAAATCGTCATAGCCCGGATCTGCCGGAACTTCGACGTCCTGCGCCTGAAAGTACGGCCGCTTTCCAGCATATAGGCCTGCAGTCTTCCGGACAAAAGCCAGTCCGGAAACACCTTCGGCAGCTTCGCGCCGCTGCTGATGCTATGCGTTGTTTAGTGCACACTTTCCGGCCTATAAGCCCAAATACAGAACAAGGGAAATAAAAAAGGCTTACGGAAAAATCCCGTAAGCCCTTGCTGTTTCTTGGTGGGCAACACAGGTTTCGAACCTGTGACCTCCTCCGTGTGAGGGAGGCGCTCTCCCGCTGAGCTAGTTGCCCGAAGAAGTGACGGTGAGCATTATAAACGCCGCTCGGTCTTATTTCAATACCTTAAACCGGAAATTGTATTATTTTACGCTGAAACTTTTGCTGCCCCACTGCTTCCCCTTCACCGGAGGTCCTTCCAGCAGTTCCACGAAACGCTCCCGGCACTTCGGACATTTGTACGGCGTCTCCCTGTCTCCCGCCTCGAACTTGTGGTCACACACTATACAACGGTAACGGCGCATCAGTATCACCTCCATGCTGTGTCATTATTGTCCCGAATAAGTTTTTTACAGCGGTATTATGATAAAGTGTGTTCGTATTTTGCGTCAAGAGGGGCTTGTACGCTTGACTCATGCGGTATAAACTGTTCTAATGGATTTTGACGCAGTGTGAAGGGGGTTCGAAAATGCCTGTACCCAAGCCCTGGTGGCGTGATGTTCTGGAGACGATAGTCTACGCCATCGTGCTTGCGCTTCTGATAAGAACCTTCGTGATCCAGGCCTTTTGGATTCCGAGCAGTTCTATGGTCCCGGCGCTTGAACCGGGAGACCGCGTGATGGTCCTCAAGTTCTGGCATCATCTGCCAAAAGTGGAGCTGAAACGCTTCCAGATCGTCGTCTTCAAATATCCTGTCGATCCCCGGAGGGATTTTGTCAAGCGTCTCATAGGACTGCCCGGCGACAAAGTGGAAATAATCGGCGGACGAGTATTTATCAACGATCGTGAGATAGCCGAACCATACGTGCAGAACCCGGACAGCTTCACTATGGCCCCGGAGATAATTCCGCCGGGCAATTATTTCTGCCTCGGCGACAACCGGATAAATTCCCAGGACAGCCGTTTCTGGGGTTTTGTGAAGGAGGATCTCATGAGGGGCCCCGCCGTGTTCAGGTATTGGCCGCTCAGCCGCGCGGGTCTGCTGGATTGACGTGGCGCGTACAGTATGGTACCCCGGCCACATGGCCAAAGGGTACAGACAGCTCAGGGCGCTCTGGGACGCGCTGGACCTCGTATTCGAGGTGAGAGACGCCAGGGCGCCGCTGCTTACCTCCTCTCCGGTGGC
Source organism: Synergistaceae bacterium (assembly GCA_031271065.1). Classification (GTDB taxonomy): domain Bacteria; phylum Synergistota; class Synergistia; order Synergistales; family Synergistaceae; genus JAIRKI01. The sequence goes on along the minus strand of JAISWP010000031.1, from coordinate 9,609 downwards.
GGATAGTTTCCCCGAATCGCTCTCCGTGTGGATGATACTGTCTAAAGCGGACCTGGCAGATGCCGCCGCAACTTCCGAGTGGCTCGCGTATTTCAAGAATAAAGGCAGGAAAGCCTGGGCGCTCGACTTCAGAAGCAGCCTGCCCGGAGAGATAGGGCGGGCGGTAGAGTCTTTCGCGCCCCTGTCCTCGTCGAAAAAAAACTACAGAGATGTCCGGATCGCCGTTGTCGGAACCCCTAATGTGGGAAAGTCGATGTTTTTGAATCGCCTCGTCGGTCGCCGCGCGGCCGTGGTCGGCGGGGCGCCTGGTGTGACCAGAGGAGTCTCCTGGTTCAAGGGGCCGCACTGGATTGCGGCGGATTCTCCCGGTATCCTGGACCCTCGCTCCGACGCGCGCGTCCACAGGATGATGTCCTGGATCGCTTCCACCAAAGGGCAGGTCATAGCGTCCTGGGAGGATCTGGCGCTGGAATGTATCGCGTTTCTGAAGGATCGGGACGTGATGGCCGGCTTGTGCGGAACATGGAACGTCGATGCGGAGGGAACCCCGCGGGATGTCCTGGAGAAAATCGGGCGCAGGCTTGGAAAACTGTCCCGCGGCGGACGCGTCGATATGGATGCGTCCGGAAAGGCATTTATCGACGCCCTTTCCGAGGGCAGACTTGGGCGGCTCAGCCTCGAGCGCCCTTCTCTTCCCGCCTTTCCGGAGTAACATCCTATGATCGTCGCCGGGGTCGACGAAGCGGGACGGGGCCCCATAGCGGGGCCTGTCGTGGCCGCCGCGGCGATTCTTGCTCCCGCTCAGTTTCGCATATTGCTGTCCGAAGGTCTCGACGACTCCAAAAAACTCAAACCCGCGGCGCGGGAGAGGCTTTTCGCGCGCATGAACGGCATTGGAGTGATCTGGGCCGCTCAGGCGGCCTCCCATCGCAGGATAGATTCCACCAACATACTGAGAGCCGCGCTTTGGGCAATGGAGCGCGCCGTGGCGCGTCTTTGCGTGAAACCCGACATTATAGTGGTCGACGGCTGCGTTTATATACCGGGCGTGGACAGATCGCTGCAGCGCGCCATTCCCAGGGCGGACTCCATCGTCCCGGCCGTGATGGCCGCGTCCGTAGCGGCGAAGGTTCTCCGCGACCGCGCGATGATATCTCTCCACCGTCTCTACCCGGATTACGGTTTCGCTTCCCATAAAGGTTATCCTACCCCCTCTCACAGACTTATGCTGGATATGCTGGGTCCTTCACCAGTGCATCGGCTGAGCTTCGGCGGATACAATAAGCATAAAATTAACGGGGGCAAGAGGTGATGGCGGCCGTCGGAGGCCTTCCGGGGGGTTCGATAAACCCGAGGGGGCAAGGCGCTGACGGAATAAGGCCGCCGGCCAGCGAGGGACGCCAGGTATCGGGGCATGGGCAGCAGCCGGGACGCGATATAGCGCACGGTTCCCTGGTTGACGGGCTGGTGACGGGGCGCGGCGGCGATCTCTATCAGGTCAGAATCGGCGCTCATACCCTGAATGCTCGCTCGACTGTCCCGCTTTTCGTGGGGCAGCGCTTCAGGGCGGTATGGGATTCGTCCTCATCTCCGCCGATACTGCGGCTGGAGCAGCAGGATACGGCGGTTCTGTCCAGTTTTACGGGGCGAGACCGCGACGTTGCCGCGGCGCTTTTAAGGCGCGGTATGCCCCTCGACGAGGTGACAGTGCTGGAACTGAGACGGCAGTGGATAAAAAGCGGCGGGGAAGCTGTGAAACTGAGCGCTCTTTCCGAACTCCTGGCAAGAGACATACCGTTCACCGGCCAGAACGTATCTATACTGGTGTGGTATATGGGGCTCGGCCGGGAGGACGCGGCGCGGATATGGAAGAAGATACGGGAACGGCTGAAAAACATGAAACATTTGCCTCGCAAAGAGCTTCTGGAAGCGCTGCGAGGTGATTCCGACGAAGAAGTGAGAACATTTGTCAAAGCTCACGCTCTGGCCGGACGCCCTGCCAGAGACGGAATCGACCCGGCAGTGCTGACGCTCAGGCCCTGGTGGCCGGTGGGGGACTCTTCCGGACAGGTGATGGTTCGGGTGGCCTTTTCATTTAAAAGACAGGAGGACCGGGGTGTGTGGCGGAGTTCCTTCGTCTTCGACGGCAGTTTCCTGGGGCCTGTCGAGGGAAGTGTCATCTCAAACGGCCGCGCTATGTCCGTCAGCTTCAGGCTGGAAAGCGAAGCCGGGGCGGAAGCGGTTAGAAACGCGGAGCCGCAGCTGCGGAGAGAACTGGAAGGAATACCGCTTGCCCTGCAGTATGTGGGAGTCGTAACCGGAAGCAGGAATGAACCTCAAATCGAGAGGCGATACAGCTTGGATATGGAGATATGACAGGTGAAAGATGACATCAGCAAAGCGGCTGCGCTCAAGTATGACGAGGGACGCGGCGGGGTTCCGAGAGTGACTGCTAAAGGACGCGGCAGTACGGCGGACAGAATAGCGGAGGCTGCTTTCGAGGCGGAGGTCCCAGTGGTGGAGGACGCGGCTTTGGTGAGCGCGCTCTTGATGCTCGAACTTGGCGGCGAGATACCCGCGGAACTGTATCAGTCGGTTGCGCGCATACTGGCCTTTCTGTACGATCTGGACAAGAAGGGCTCGCAGTTTTGAACCACCTCGAACTCGGAGAGTTTGGCGAGGTCCTGGCCGTCCGTTATCTGAAAAACCTCGGGTGGAGAATAATAGACAGGAATGTACGGGTCGCCCCGGGCGAAATAGACATAGCGGCTATGGAGGGCGGAGAACTTGTGATAGTAGAGGTGAGAACGCGCAGGATCGGCAGGATGGCTCCCTCCGAAACCACTGTCGGCCCCAGGAAAATAAATGTTCTTTTGAAAAGCGCCAGAAAGTACGTCGGAAGTATCGCTTTCGGCGGCAATTGGCGTATTGACGTCGTGGCGGTTACGATCGGCGGCGATGGAACGCCTCGGATAGAGCTGTTCCGCGACGCCGCCGCCGGAATGGAAGGCGGGGTCGTGTGATGAAGGGAATTTGCGGGATAGCTCTCCGAGGTATTCAGGCTATAGCTGTGGAGGTGGAGGTCGAGGTCACGGGAGGGCTGTTTTCGATCACCGTGGTCGGTCTTCCCGACACGGCCGTCAAAGAGGCCCGCGAGAGAGTCAGGGCCGCCCTGAGAGGAATCGGAGTCAATCTCAGGGGCAGGATAGCGATAAATCTGGCGCCTGCCGATCTTCCCAAGGAGGGCGCGCTGCTCGATCTCCCAATGGCGGTCGGCATGGCCCGGGCCGCCGGAGCGGTGGATCACGGCGGGCGCGGAATATTCATGGGGGAACTGGCTCTTGACGGGCGTCTTCGCTGGGTGCGGGGAGCCGTGCCGGCGGCGGTCCTCGCCCGCGAGCTGGGAGCACCCCTTTTCGTCCCCAGCGATAACGAGTCTGAGGTGGCCCTGGTCGATGGCGTCGAGGCATACTCCGTGGGTACTTTGCTCGATCTGGTGCTGCATCTCAGAGGTGAGAAACCGCTGTCCCGGATAGAACACGTATCCCTGGAAAACTGGAACATACCTGTCGACACCGACTTCGCCGATATAAAGGCCCAGTTTGCCGCGAAACGGGCGCTGGAGATAGCCGCGGCGGGACATCACAATCTGCTGATGACCGGTTCGCCCGGCTCGGGCAAGACCCTGCTGGCCCGCGCCCTCAAAGGCATACTGCCCCCGCTCTCGGACGACGAGATGATGGAGGTGCTTCTGGTCCGCAGCACGGCGGGACTCCCGTTCGAGCGCGGCAGAGCGCGTCCGTTCCGCTCGGCTCACCACACGGCGAGTTCCGTCGCGATCTGCGGAGGGGGAGCGGCCATGAAACCGGGGGAGGTCTCGATGGCGGACAGGGGGGTATTGTTCCTGGACGAGTTTCCCGAGTTTTCCCGTGATGTACTGGAGAGCCTCCGTCAGCCTCTGGAGGACGGGGCCATCACTATAAGCAGGGCCGCCGGCAGCGTCACATATCCGGCTAGGGTGCTTTTGGTCACCGCATGCAACCCGTGTCCCTGCGGATACAGCGGCGACCCGTCGGAACCGTGCAGGTGCTCGCAGGGCGATCTGGAGAGATACAGGCGCAAACTGTCGGGTCCCATACTCGACAGGATAGATCTGCATGTGGCGGTGCCGCGCCTCAGCCCGGAGGAACTGGTTTCGGCGGGGGAAAATCGGGCGGAGCCGAGCGAAACGGTAAGAAGGCGTGTGGAGATGGCCCGGAAGGTTCAGCAGGAGCGCTGGAAGGAGTTTGGTTATCACTGCAACGCCGAACTTCCCGAAAAGGTTATAAGACAGACTTTGAACCTGGATTCAGACGTGAGGCCGTTTCTGGCGGAGACTATGAAGCGTGTCAGGCTGTCGGGGCGAGGTTATTCGAGGGTGCTGAGAGTGGCCCGAACCGTCGCGGATCTGGAAGGCACAGAGAAGATCGGCATACATCATGTTGCGGAGAGCTTGTCCTATCGGGAAGGAGCGGCTTTCGGCGGCGCCGGCTGGAAAAGGTGAGGGCGTGCTGCGTTCCCTGCTGATTTTAAACAAATGCTCCTGTTACGACGTCAGGACATGGGAGAAGTTCGAATCCACGGGGCTTCCTCTCGAGGCGTTTACAAGCGGAAGCGCCGTCTGGAGGGATCTCGGGATAACCGATCGCAATATCGGCATAATGGAACGCGCCGTTTCGTCCGGCTGGGCCGACCGCGAGCTGGAAAAGTGCGAACGGCTGGGAGTATCGATAGTGACCTGCCGGGACCGGGTTTACCCGCCCACTCTGCGTGAGATGAGCGATGGGCCGCTTGTTTTGTACGTGAAAGGAAACCTGCCGGCGGTTCGGGAATCTGTCGCGGTCGTCGGCACGCGCCGCTGCAGCATGTACGCATCGGACACGGCTTTTGAGATCGGCAGGACCTGCGCCGCTTACGGAGCTGCCGTCGTCAGCGGTGGGGCCAGGGGAATCGACGGGGCAGGACATTCCGGCTGCATGGACGGCGGAGGCGTGACCGCGGCGGTGCTCGGCACCGGAGTCGACCGGGTATATCCGTCCGAACACAGAGAGCTCTTCGAACACATAGCCGAGAGGGGGGCGCTCTGCTCCGAATATCCGATCGGAACGGAGGGCGAACCGTGGCGTTTCCCGAGACGCAACAGAATAATAGTCGGTCTGTCGTCGAGCGTAGTAATAGTCGAAGCGCCCCTCAAAAGCGGGGCCATGATAACAGCGCGCCTCGCCGCCGAAGAAGGGCGCGAGGTGTGGGCGGTTCCGGGACGGATCAGCGATGATCGCTGCGCCGGTTCCAATATGCTGATCTTCGACGGGGCGTCTCCACTCGTAGACCCCGCCCTGCTCTTTGAAGTGCGAAACCGCCGGAAAATACGGCCGGAGGATGGGCAGGACGAGACCTGGGAGGCTCCGGCTCCAATGTCGGAAGAAGAAAGAGCGGTAACGGATATTCTGGCCCGCCGCAGCGGCTCCACTATTGACAACCTGGCCGGTGAAGCTAAAATGAGCGCCGCTGAAGTATTTAAAATAATGTCAGGGCTGGCTTTACGTGGTATAGTTTTTCAATCGGGGCCGGGACGTTACAGACTCAGGGACTGAGGGGCGAGGTGGAGTACATGCACACTAGGGTTTTGTCGAGAGAGGAGCGCGAGGCTTTGTCGTCCGGGGCAGTAGAAGTCGTCTACAGATATCTGCACAACAGCTGCTGTTCGACGGATGTCCTGGAAAAAACGCTGCTGCATGCGGTGATGGTCTCTCGTATCAATCAGTGTCTGGTCGACGAGGGGACTATTTATTTTCTTATAGAGAAAATTTCAGAGTACGAAGGCGTGCCTCTTTTCGATCCGGAGCGCGGAGGGGAAGACGCCGCAGACAGGTACTGCTGAGGAGGGCGCAAATTGGCGAAAAAAATCCAGGCGGAGGTCTCATCCGGGAAAAAACCCGCCGCTTCGCTGAAACAGGGGAAAGCCGCAGCCGCTTCGAAACGTTCCGCGGCAAAATCGGCTTCGGCCGGCAAGACCGCGGCGAAATCCAGAGGCGCGTCCAAATCCGCGGGGCGCTCCGCCGAATCCAAAGACCGCTCGATCAAGTCCGCCGCGCAGGCGGCCTCCGGAAAGACCCTGGTGATAGTCGAATCGCCTGCAAAGGCTCACACGCTCGAAAAGATACTCGGACGCTCCTATCACGTCGCGGCGAGCGTCGGGCACGTGCGCGACCTTCCAAAGGGCAGAATAGCGGTGGACGTGGATCATGACTTCGCTCCCGAGTATATAAACGTGAGGGGAAAGGGCGATCTCATCAAGTCCCTCAAGGCGGCTTCCGAGGCCAGCGTGCGCACTCTTCTCGCGTCCGACCCTGACCGGGAGGGCGAGGCCATAGCCTGGCACCTTGCTTCCATCCTCGGCATCGATCCCTCCTCCGAGTGCCGGATAAGAATGCAGGAGATAACGGAGCACGGCGTGAAAAGCGCTGTGGGAAATCCGGACAGAATAGATATGAACCTGGTGGACGCCCAGCAGTCGAGGCGGATACTGGATCGCCTGGTCGGATACAACCTGAGTCCCCTTCTGTGGCGCAAGCTCCAGCGCGGGCTGTCGGCCGGAAGGGTGCAGTCGGTGGCTTTGCGCATCCTCTGTGAGCGGGAGGACGAAATAGAGGCGTTCGTCCCGAAGGAATACTGGCTGCTCGACGTGGAGGCCTCGGCGGAAGATCGAAAGTACGTCATGAGGGTCGATAAGAAAAACGGCAGAAAATTCGTCCCGGAGAACGCGGAGCAGTCCATCGAAGCCGAGGAAGCGATAAGGGAAAGTGAGATAACAGTCGAAAGTTTCAGGGTGAAAGAGACTAAACGTCCGCCTCTGCCCCCGTTCAAGACCAGCATGCTGCAGCAGGAAGCCTCGCGCAGACTCGGTTTCGTACCGCGCCGCACCATGAGGATCGCCCAGTCGCTCTACGAGGGAGTCGATATACCGGGGCACGGGCCGGTGGGACTCATAACCTACATGAGAACCGACAGTCTCCGTCTGGCTCCCGAGGCTCTGGAAGGCGCGCGAAAGTTCATAAGGGCGGATCTAGGGCCGGAATATCTGCCTGAACGTCCTAACGTATACACGCCCAAAGGCAGGGCGCAGGACGCCCACGAAGCGATCCGGGCCACCGATCCCGCTCTGGCGCCCGAGATGCTGAAACCTCATCTGACCGCGGACCAGTATAAACTCTACGATCTGATCTGGAGGCGTTTTATAGCGAGCCAGATGACCCCTGCCAAGGTGGCGCGCACCACGCTCGAGGCCTCCGCCGGCAAGTACGGTATGAAGCAGGAGGGCATAACCGTCAAATTCGACGGCTGGGGGAAAGTGTGGCCGCTGGGGGTGAAGGATACAGTGATTCGCGGCGCCGAGCCGGGAGAGATCCTGGCGCTGGACGGCATAAAACGCGAGCAGAAATTCACTCAGCCTCCCTCGCGTTATACCGACGCGGGGCTTGTGAAGGTATTGGAGGAAAAAGGCATAGGGCGGCCTTCCACATATGCCTCTATCATAGAGACTCTGGCGGACAGGGGTTACGTTATCCGGGGCGACGATAAAAAGCTCGTGCCGGTCAAACTCGGGCGCCTTGTGAGCGTTTTTCTGGTGAAATACTTTCCGAGGCTTATCAACACCGAGTTCACGGCGCAGATGGAGAACGGGCTCGACTCCGTGGAGTCCGGCTCCGAGAACTGGGTGGGGGTTGTGAGAAATTTCTGGGAGGAATTCAAGCCCATCCTGGACGAAGTCTCCGCCGCGGCGGAGCGGATGAATATAGAGCCGGAGAAAATAGGGGAGGACTGCCCGGAGTGCGGGAATCCGCTGGTCATCAAAAACGGCAGGTTCGGGGAGTTCATCGCCTGTTCGGGGTATCCGGCCTGCAGATACACCAGGAAGATATTGAGGACGACCGGGATCAAGTGTCCGAAGTGCGGCACCGGCGAGCTGGTGAGGCGCAAGGCGGGCAAAGGCAAAGCCAAGGGAAGGTTCTTCTACGGGTGCTCGAAATACCCCGAATGTGATTTTATAAGCTGGAAAAAGCCGGCCGCTCCGAAAAAAAACGCGCCCTCCGAATCCGACGACCCGGGCGAGGATGTCTGGGACGACAGTTCGATGGAAACCGACGACGGAGCGGTCAGCGCGTAACCGCGCCGTAGTAAGCGGTATGACGCGCGTACCTGTGACGGTAATAGGGGGCGGACTCGCGGGAGCGGAGGCCGCCCATCTGCTTTCGAGGGCCGGCGTCCGCGTGCGCCTCTTCGAGAAGCGTCCTCTCAAGAGCACGCCGGCCCACTCCACCGGAAACCTGGCCGAGCTCGTGTGCAGCAATTCGCTGGGGGCGGATTCCGCGTCGAGTCCAGCCGGCATATTGAAGCAGGAGATGCGCGCAATGGGAAGCCTCGTCATGAAATGCGCCGACTCTTCCAGGGTTCCCGCGGGCAAGGCTCTCGCCGTGGACAGGGATATCTTTTCGTCACTGGTAAGCGGCGCCATACTGGACGACGGCAATATCGAGGTGCTGCGCAGGGAGGCGGTGAAGATACCGGAAACTCCAGCGATAATCGCGGCAGGTCCTCTGATGGACGGCGGGATAGCGGAAGATGTGAGCGGGATGATAGGGGAGGGCTGTCTGTCCTTTTTCGACGCGGCAGCTCCGATAGTCACGCTGGAGTCGGTGGACATGAGCCGCGTTTACCGCGCCGACAGGTACGGCGGCGGCGAAGGGGACTACGTCAACTGCCCCATGGACAGAGAGCGGTATGAAGCCTTTTATGAGGCCCTGATCGGAGCGGAGCGGGCTTTGACGCACGAGCCCGGCGAGCGGCCTGGATATTTCGAGGGATGCCTTCCAATAGAAGTAATGGCTTCACGCGGTATCGACACGATGCGTTTCGGCCCGCTGCGCCCTGTGGGGCTGCCGGACCCGTCCACCGGGCGCGAGCCCTGGGCGGTGGTGCAGCTGAGACGCGACAACCGCGAGGATACCCTGTACAACCTGGTCGGCTTCCAGACGAATCTCAAGTTCCCGGAGCAGGAGAGAGTGTTCCGTATGATACCGGCCCTCGAGAACGCCGAATTCGTGCGTAAAGGGGTCATGCACAGGAATTCTTTCGTCCGCGCTCCCAGGGCCCTGGACGGATACCTGCGCCCGGCCCGGGATGGGCGGGCCGTCAGGCAGGACCTCTTTCTGGCGGGACAGATCACGGGAGTCGAGGGATATACGGAAAGCGCCGCCATCGGTGCGGTGTCGGCGATATTCATGCTGTATGTCCTGTCCGGTGCTCCGATGCCCGAGTTCCCCGAGACCACCGCTGTGGGCTCCCTGCTGAAATACCTGAAGGAGGCTGAACCAGACTCCTTCCAGCCTATGAATGTCAATCTGGGCATATTTCCGAAGATCGAGCCGGGCGGACGAAGGAAGAAACTCACGAAACCGGAGAGGTGCGCTGCCTGCGCCGAACGCTCTCTGCGGGATATGAGGGCGTTTCTCGAATCCCAAAAACTTCTTCAAAGTTTCATCGCCCATGCAGCAAACAGCCCGTGGAACG
>JAISWP010000272.1 GCA_031271065.1 Synergistaceae bacterium | reverse complement strand
ACGCCGCGCGTCTGCGCGGGACACTGGGGTCGTCCTCGTTCGACGGCGAAGGGGTTCCCACCGGCAGGACGATCCTGATCGACGGCGGAGCTGCGAACGCTTATCTGTACAACCTCCAGCACGCCGTTAAAGACGGTGTAAAATCGACTGGAAACGCCTCCCGGGGTCTTTCCAGCCTGCCGGACGTGGGTACGTCGAACCTGGTGCTTCTGCCCGGAGAAGAGCCGCCGGAACGCCTGATGGAGAACATAAAAAAGGGTTTCCTGGTGACCGAGCTGATGGGGCTTCATATGATAAACTCCGTGAGCGGGGATTTTTCCCTGGGAGCCAAAGGTATCCTGATAGAAAACGGGCGTCCGGCGGGACCGGCGGCAGGGGTTACTATCGCGGACAACCTCATAGATTTCCTGAAAAAAATAACGTCAGTCGGGAGCGACCTCGAGTTTTTCGGCTCGACGGGCGCTCCGACCGTGGTAGTGGAGGACGTGACTATTGGTGGTGAGTAAACGCTTTTGGGGGGCAGTCGTTTTTGCGCTGATTTTTATCACCGCGATGACTTCCGCCTCGTATGCGCTGGAGATGGATCTCTTGCAGAGCGGCACAAGACGGGGTTCGGTATCGGTTGCGGACCAGGGGGCGATGCGATTCGCCGCCCTCGAAGAGGTCATGGCGCGCCTGGCTTTCGCCCCTTCGCCCGTTACCGGCGGATTTGTCGTCACGTATTCCGGCAAAAAGATAGAGTTCTGGAACGGGACGAGCGCCGCCAGGATAAACGGCTCGGTCTGTCCCCTCGCGTCCGCCGTCAGGTACGATGGAACACACTGGTGGGGAGAGGTCAATTCGTCGATACAGGCGATAAAACAATTTCTCGCAAGCGTATCCCGCCCTTCCGACATAAGGCTCGTGCCAGCCAGCCAGCAGCCGGCGCCCGTCCAGGCCCCGCGGAACGTTCCTGCCGCTCCGCCCATAGCGGCGTCCCAGACGCCTCCTTCCAAACCGGCTTCTTCCCAGTCCGCTTCAGGCGGGGTGGAAATTTCCCGCGTCAGGTGGGGCGAACAGCTCGAAGCCTACAGGGCCGTGGTCGATATATCGGCTCAGGCCGAGACCATCATGTCGGAGCAGCCAGGCAAGGTCGAGATACTGTTCCGGGGCGCCAGAACGTCGGATATCTCCGAACGCAGTCCATGGCCGCCCCTTTCCGTCTCGTCGCGGCAGCAGGGGGGCAACGTCGTCGTCTCTTTCACCCATGCCGCCGGGATGGTCAAGGGTTTCTGGGTGGATGACCCGCCGAGATACGTGGTGGATTTCTATTTCGGCAAAGACGCCGGAAGCTCGGCGGTCCCCGCTGACACCTCGTCAGCGGACCAGCCGGGGAGCGGGGGAGGCGCCAAGCCTAAGCCGCCGGCGGTGTCTCCTGCTCCGAAGAAGAAATTCCTGGTGGTCATAGACGCCGGTCACGGCGGACGCGACGGCGGAGCGACGGGCAATAAGCTCAAGGAAAAGGACATAAACCTGCTGGCGGCTCACGAACTGGCCTTGAGCCTCAAAGCCCTGGGACTCGATGTGAAGTTTACGCGTCAGGACGACAGGTATCTCAAACTCGCCGAGCGCACGGAGATCGCCAACACCAGCAACGCCGACGTATTCATAAGCCTGCACTGCAACGCGCTGCCGTCCGGCAAGCACGCGTCCGGGACGGAGCTCTACCTGATGGCGGAGCAGACCGACCAGGACGCGCTGAACTTGGCTATAATAGAAAACCGGGAGCTGAGCGGAGACGCCGAGAGCGTCGAGGATATAAATCAGGCCGCGGATCAGAAAACCAGGATGCTGCTGAAGATTCTCGGCGACATGCAGCAGAGCGACAAAATAAACGAAAGCACGACCCTCGCCGAGTTCGTCTACAACAAAATGAGGGCCGACGGGTTCAGCCTCCGCAAAGTCCGCCAGGCGCCTTTCTTTGTCCTGAGGGGAGCCGGTATGCCCGCTCTGCTGGTGGAGATGGGATACATAACTGAGGCGAGCGACGCAAAACTGCTGAACTCTCAGGCGCACAGGAAAAAGATGATGGGTTCGCTTTCGGCGGGCATAATGAGTTATCTGGGTAAAAGGCCCGGGGAAGGGGGACGCTGATGAGACCTTCGGAGAGAAGAACGTGGAAGAGTAACGACGAACCTTCTCCCAGAGAAAAGCGGGAGATGATCGAACGGGGAGAGTGGATCGAAGATGAGGAAGCGTCCGGCAGTGCCCCTCTGATATTCCGCCTTCTGGCCTGGTCCGCCCTTGTCGTGATATTTTTCGCGGTGGGTTACGGGGCTATGTCGCTGGCTTTCCGGTGGCTGGACAGCAGAGGGCCCGATATTACCTCCGATACTGCCGCTCAGGTTCAGGGCTCGCAGGGCACTGAACCGCAGACGTCCCCCAACCCGGGCGGCTCCGGCCAGATGACGGCGCTGACGCCTGGCGTCACTCCGCGGCAGGCCCCGCCTCAGACGCAGGACAACATCGTTACGGTGACGATCTCCATACCGGAGGGAAACTCCTTCAAACTGAGGCAGGTGCGCTGTACCGGCCCTCTGCCGGAGGACACCATGAAGCAGACTCTGGCGGCCTACATGGACGCGATGAAAGAGAGCAAAATGCTGTCGGCGGGCGCTCAGGACCTCAACATATTCCAGAGCGGAGAGTGGCTTTATCTCAACATGAACGGCGAATTTCTCGAATCCATAAAGACTCTCGGGGCGGAAAAATCGCGGATCATGCTTACGGGCATGGTGAAAACCATGTCGGATAATTTCGACCCGGTCAACAGGATAAAATTCTACATCGAGGGCAAGGAAGTCACGGACAAGCGTCCTCTCGATCTCACCTCCCCGTGGGGAATAAGGTCCAGCTGAGGTGGATTCACGCGCTCGTTCGGGCGGAAGACGGCCCGGCGAACTGAGAAGCATATCCATCGAACGCGGGGTCAATCTCTACGCCGAAGGTTCCGCCGTCATCAGATGGGGAAATACGATCGTCAACTGCACAGCCTCCGTGGAGGATCGTGTACCTCCCTTTCTGCGCGGGCAGGGGAGAGGGTGGGTCAGCGCCGAATACTCGATGCTCCCCAGGGCCACCCACGAACGCAGCCAGAGAGACGTTCAGCGCGGCAGGCCCAGCGGGAGGAGCAGCGAAATCCAGAGACTGATCGGGCGCTCCATGCGGGCGGCGGCCGACTTGAGCGCCATAGGCGAGAGGACGATACTGCTCGATTGCGACGTCATTCAGGCTGACGGAGGAACCAGGACGGCTTCCATAACCGCGTCGTTCGTGTGCCTGATC
>JAISWP010000271.1 GCA_031271065.1 Synergistaceae bacterium | reverse complement strand
CGAACATCAAGTCCATGGACGTCGACGGCCGCGACGTCGTATGCCATCTCAGCGAGTACCGCTCCGACCTGGATTATTTCCTGGCCAACGCCTTCGTGGGGATTATCAGCAAAAAACAGATCGACAGTATGAGCAAAGACGAACTGCTTTGGGGCGCCGTACCCTACGGTCCGTTCTACGTCGACGAGTATGTACAGGGTTCCCATGTCGTGCTGAAAGCCAATCCCGGTTATAAGACGAACAACCCTCTGGTCGAGAACAAAGACACTCCCTATATCGCCGGAATGAGGGTGAACACCGCCGAGATGGAGGACTTTTCCGTAGTGACCGCCCTCAAGGAGGGCGGCTTTGACTTTGCTGCGGGGCCCTCATCCGAGGCCGTCAAGGAGATAAGGGGCGCCCCCGGCGTAACTTTGGTAGAAGCGACATTCCCCACTATCGAATTTGTCGTGTTGAACAACGACAACAAGCACCTGCGCAATCCGAAGGTGCGCGAGGCATTTTTCCTGCTTGCCGACAGGGACAGCTTCGCCGACATGGCCGGAAGCGATTTCACTCCGCAGTATACCCTCGTAGTCGATACTATGATGAACTATTCAAAGGAAGCGGAGGATTATTTCAAGTCCAAATACTCCTATAACCCCGAAAAAGCCAAAAAACTCCTGGAAGAAGCCGGGTATTCCGACAGCAACGGGGACGGTTGGCTGGACAAGGACGGCGAGACGCTGGAACTCACGTTCATCGTGCGCACTGCCGGCATGTCCGTAATTGTGGGCCAGGACTGGCAGATACTGCTCAAGGAACAGGGGATCAAACTCAACCTTGAAACCCTCGACTGGGAGTACCGCAACGAGAAGATCCGCGCCGACGATTACGATATGGCCATAGCCAGCCTTGGCTGGGGCGAGCCTATACTGCTTCTCAACAACTTTCGCAGGGATCCAAACGCCACACCGAACCCGGACGAGTATTCCGCCAAAGTCAAGGCGCTGGCCAATGTCCTCGACTACAACAAACGCACCCAGCTCGCCGGGGATCTGCTGAAGGGCATCTATGACGACCTGAACTGCATGCCGCTTTACACGGAGCGCGTATACTGCGCGTATGGCAAGAACGCGGAAGGGGTCAAGGTATTCCCGAACGCCGCCATGTATTTCAACGACATAAAATAATTTCACCGCCGAAGGACCATTCAGGGGCTGTGCGCAGGATACAGTCCGCACAGCCCCTTATGTTTACCGGCGTGACGTCATCTTTTTCCAGGAGAGTTCTTCTTCGAACTGCATCGAATAAAGGGAGAGATAGTACCCCTTCTTCCGCAGGAGCTCCCGGTGGGTTCCCTGTTCTATGATGCGGCCGCCCTTTACCGCGAGTATCATGTCGGCCATTTTTATCGTGGACAGGCGATGGGCTATCAGAAACGACGTCCTGTCCTTCAGTATTCTCGATATGGCGTTCTGGATGCTGCGCTCAGTCTCGGTGTCTATGGAGGACGTGGCCTCGTCCAGCACGAATATGCGAGGATCGGCCAGCACCGCCCGGGCAAAGGAGATGAGCTGCTTCTCTCCCGTGGAGAGCCTGTCTCCCCCCTCTCCCACATCGCTGCCGAGCCCCTCCGGCAGCCTCTTTACCACGCCCTCGGCCGAGGCGAGCCTCAGCGCCTCCATTATCTCGTCGTCCGAGGCGTCGAGCCGTCCGTAGCGTATGTTGTCCCTCACGGTGCCGGAGAAAAGATGGGGGGTCTGGAGGACGCAGCCCGTGTTAGAACGGAGCCACAGCTGGGAACGCTCCCGGTAATCCCTGCCGTCGATCAGTATGCGTCCGGAAACGGGCTCGTAAAAACGGCAGACCAGGCTGACCAGCGTCGACTTTCCCGCCCCAGTCTCTCCCACTATTGCCACGCAGGTCCCGGCGGGCACGCTCAGGTTGAAATGCTCCAGCACATACTCGCCGCCGTCGGGGTATTTGAACGTCACGTCGTCGAATACGACGTCCCCCTTCAGAGGCTCCCAGTTTTCCCGCTTCGGCTCGAAGCTGTCACCGTACACCGCGGTCACTTCCGGCGTGTCGGTTATCTCCGGCTCGCGCTTCAGGAGCGCGTCGACCCGCTCTATGTTCGCCTGGGTCGCGGTGACCTCCGAGAATATACCGGACAGGTGCTGTATCGGCTCGAAGATATTTATGGCGTAGGAGACCATCGCCGAGAGCGTCCCGAAGGCGATGACACCGTCTGAAGCCATACCCAGCCCGTTCGCCATGATCATCGCTATCGCGAACGACCCGAACATCAGCATGACCGGCGTATAGACCGCGCTCCAGGTGGCAGCCCGGACCGCGCTCCGATACATCCCGCCGGTGAGTTCCATGAAATCCGATATGTTGATGTCCTCCACCACCAGCGTCTTAGAGGTTCTGGCGCCCAGGATGCCTTCGTTGAACGAACCGGTCACGAGAGAGTTGGCCTGGCGGACGGCCCTGTTGTGGCGCAGGATGCGATTCTGGAACCAGGCCGTGACCAGGATCATTATCGGCACCATGCCGGCCAGCCACATGCCCAGCCTGAAATTCAGCGACAGCATAGCTATGACCGCGAATATCACGTATGACAGGCCCCACATGACGTCCACCAGACCCCAGGCCACGACGAGCCCGATCCTGTCCGTGTCCGACATGACGCGGGCGATTATGTACCCCACCGGCGTGACGTTGTAATAAGACAGCGGCAGGGTCTGCAGGTGATCGAAACATCTCTTTTTGAGGTCGCGGGAGAACCCCATCTCCACCGTTATGGCGGCTCTGGTGAATACGACCGTCGCAACGAGCTGCACGACGAGCATGAGTACCCCCGCAAGGGCGACCAGCCCTATGCCCTCGCTCCTGGCGAAGATGTAATTGTCTATGACGTATTTCTGGTAGAGAGGCGCCAGCACGTCGACGACAGAACTAACGGTCATGAGGACGACTATCCTGGCCAGCATCCCGCGGAAGGGTTTGAAGAAGGGAGCCACCGCCCTCCAGGTCCTGACGTCGAACGGTCTGTCGGTCTGATTTTCCTGGTCATGTCCGGTCATCGGCCAAGTTCCTCCATCTCGTCCAGCGTCAGGCGCTGCATGTCCCGGACGCGCCTGTAAACGCCGCCGAGCGCCTCCAGTTCGGAGGGAGTTCCCATCTCAGCCGCGCGTCCGTCCTCCATCACCATTATCATATCAGCGCCGGATAGGGACGTTATCCTGTGGGATATTATGATCGTGGTCACGCCGGATACCCGCCCTTTCAGCGCCGCCCGTATCCGGGAGTCGGTCTCGGTGTCCACCGACGACAGGGAGTCGTCGAATATCATTATAGCCGGATCTTTCAGTATGGTCCTCGCTATCGCCACCCGCTGCTTCTGGCCCCCGGAGAGAGTGACCCCCCGTTCTCCCACTATCGTGCCGTAACCGAGGGAGAACTGTTCGATATCCTCGTCCACCTGGGATATGGCGGCGGCCCGTTTTATCTCCTCCAGGGCGCGGTGTTTAGACAGGCTCGCCACATTTTCCGCTATGGTGCGGGAGAAAAGAAACGTCTCCTGAAGGACTATGCCCACGTTCTTCCTGAGCCACGAGCGCCGGTAACGGCGTATATCCACGCCCCCTATGCGTATGGCGCCCTCATTTTCCTTCAGGTCGTAAAGCCTGCAAAGGAGATGAGCCACCGTCGTCTTACCCGACCCGGTAGCCCCGAGTATGCCCAAAGTGGTCCCCTCTCTGACCGTGAAGGACACGTCCTTCAGGATGCTGGCGCCGCCGTATGAAAACGATACGCGGTCAAACTCGATATCGCCGGATATCGGGGTCTCCAGAGCGTCCTCCGGGTCCTCCTCCGCGGGAGACGCCAGTATCTCCTCCAGGCGCCCCAGGGATACGAAGGTCTTTCCGGCTTCCGACAAAACCCGGCCCAGGCCGCGGACCGGCCAGATGATCATCCCGTTGTACGCCAGAAAGACCATGAACTCCCCTATGGTTATATTCCCCGCCCGGGCCTGAAAGCTGCCGGCCGCGCATATGGCTATCATCTGGAGCCCGGTGAGAAGGTCCCCCATGCCCCAGTACGCGCTCAGCATCCTCCCCAGCTTCATCCAGAGCTCCGCGTAGAGCCGGCTCTGCGCGTCGAAGCGGTCCGCCTCGAATCGCTCGCGTCCGAAGGCCCGCACGACCCTGACCCCCGAGAAATTCTCCTGAGCTATGGCCAGCAGCTGCCCTTCGGCCTCGTCGGCGGCCAGAAAGCGCGCCGAAGCTCTGCGCAGGAATATGAACGAGTATAAGAATACGACGGGGAGGAAAGCGAACGACACGGCCGCCATGGGAAAGTTCATCGGGAACAGTATGACGCAGGCGAACACGACAAGGGCGACGGCGCGGATGATCTCCAGAAACTGGCTGGAGACGAAGCCGCGCACGATTTCCACGTCGGAAGTGCATCGCTGCACGATGTCCCCCGTCTGCACCGAGACGTGCCAGGAGTAAGGGAGGCGCTGTATGCGCGAGTAAAGCAGGTCTCTCAGGCGTTTGACCAATTTCTCGGAGCTCACGGCAAGCGTCCGCCGGTATATGAAGCTGAACATGCCCCCGCAGGCCGAGACCGCCAGCACCAGCGACGCGGCGCGGACCACGCCGGCAAAGCCCGGGACGAAAGAAGGACCGAGCCCGCTCATCTCAGCCAGAAACGAGACGACCGCCACATCGGAGGCCCCTGCCTCGCTCACGCTGTCCACGAGATAACGGATCAGCTGCGGCAGCAGAAAATTGCAGCCCGCGCCGGAAAGCATCGATATCACGGCGGCCGCATACGCCAGCCGCGAACCGTAAGACAGCCTCCACAGAAGCGCTGCCGGGTGTTTTTTTATATTTTCGAACGCCTCAGACATTTTATCTCCGATCGATCTATTCTGATTCTGAAATCAGCCGCGCACCCGGCCTTATTAACGCTCACCCTCCCTTCAGGCGCCATAACGGACAAAGTCGTCTTGGGGACGCCTGAACGGAACCGCGGATTTGATTGTATTATATACCTGTAAATACGGCAAATCGCGCAGAAAGAGAACGGAGGTTTTTCGACCTGAGCCGTGATCTCCTGACGAGGGAATTTTATACAAAGACCGCATGTGTGACGGCCCGGCGTATGC
>JAISWP010000194.1 GCA_031271065.1 Synergistaceae bacterium | reverse complement strand
TCGCGGAATATCAGTACGTGGGCTCGAATTACGCGGATATGGCGGAGAAGCAGCTCTTCGACAAGAGGAATCTTATAAATCTGGGGGTAAAGTATAACTTCAGCCCAACGATGCGTATGACGCTCGGAGTGAACGACCTGTTCAACGACGCGGAAGGATGGCTGCTCCGCCCCGACGGCTACAGCGGCCCCTCCCGTATGCTCTGGTATCCTGTGGAAGGACGTTCGTTTTATATGACGCTGGATATGGAGTTTTAAGTAATCGCTGATTGAGGAAAGGCTGATTGAATCGCTAAAACGAAATTCGGCGATTTCGGAATGCGGGTTCTATCGGGGTTTTAATCTTTACCCTTCAGGCCACGGACGATAAATCAGCCTTTCCTTGACGGTATCCTCCCCAAAGCCCCCAATGGACGTTACCGCGCCGCCAGGATGAATGAGACGTTATCCTTACATCCGGACGCCATCAGCGCGCGAAACAGAGCGGCGGCCGTTTCCGGGGACGAATTCGCGAGAAGCGTCTTCAATTCCGCGCCGGACAGGGCCTCCCACACGCCGTCGGAACATATGAAGAAAGCGTCGGAGGCGATCCGTGAAACCCCTCTTACGAAGATATCCGGCTCTTCCTGTTCTCCCGCCGTCACGGCGCTCGTCATGACGTTTTTTCTGGGGTGCGTCCTCATTCCTTCCTCGTCTATGTCCCCGCGCTCGAACAGGGCTTGTACGATCGAATGGTCCCTCGTCAGGCGCTCAGTCTCTCCGCCTGATACGCGATAGGCGCGGCAGTCGCCGCAGTTGAACGCCGTAACCCCGCGCTCCCTCAGGACTATTCCGGCGACCGCCGCGCCCATCGCGGAGAGGCTGGGAACCGCGTCGGCTTCGAACCGCATCCTGGCCGAAGCTTCGGTGAGGATGCGGCGCAGCGCGTCCTCGTCCGCGGCGGGATCGAAAGAATTTGGGAATATTTTTTGAGAAACCGCCTCGGAAAACGTCTCTGCCAGCACTCGGGCCGCGAGACGGCCCCCTTCGTATCCGCCCATGCCGTCGATAACCGCCAGTGTTAAAGGGTATTCCGTTACCGTGAACGCCTCCGGCGACGTCATGTCGCCTGTCCTCACGGCGGCGGACACGCAGACGGCGTCCTGATTCTCGGTTCTCACCACGCCTCTGTGCGTTATGAACGTGACGTTCATGACACGACCCTCATCTCGCAGGCGAGAGAAAGGGAGAGCGTGTCTCCCTTTTTGAGCGGGTAAGCCCTGCCGGGCTCCATCCGCCGCCCGTTGAGCCATGTGCCGTTCGTCGACCCGAGATCCTCGATGGACCACGCGCCGTCGGCAAATATGGCTCTTGCGTGTTGCCGCGACACGGTACGCATGTCGCTGAAGAACTTCCCGGAGTCGCCTGAGCGCCCGATCACGCTTCCGCTCGTCACGGGGACTGCCCGTCCGTCGGATATCCGGTGGAGGGTGAGAACATCCGGTGATCTCATCGTCCGGTCGCCGCTGTCGAGCGGTACCTCCTCGCTGGGGGGGTCTTTTTCCGGTTCTCCCTCGGGAACCGGCGCGATAGATGAGATGTCAGCCATGCAGACCCGGCAGACGACCTCGGACGCCGGGTTTTCGTCCCCGCAGGCCGGACAGCGTTTTATCAGTTCCATTGATGCGCCTCCTCCCAAATCACGCCAACGCGGGCCTCATGAAAGATTGATTTTATCGTTAGATGCCTGAAGAGTGAAGATTAAGGAAACGCTGATTAAATCGCCAAAACGAAATTTGACGGTTCTGGAACACAGACTCTATCAGTGCTTTAGTCATTACCCTTTATGACCCTAACAATAAATCAGCCTTTCCCCTCAATCTTTCCACGTCGTTCTGTCTCGGAACTCCGATCAGAAATCCGCCGCCGTTTCCGCGCACGTACTGGAGCGCGCGTCTTGTGCCGCTCAGCCAGGGATCGTACCGCCCGCGAAATTTTTCCCTGAACAGATGGAACGTCTGGTTTTCGGACCCCTTCCATGTCGAGTCCGTCAAATTGCCCGCCTCGAAAGGCCCGCCGACCATCGCCGACGCGAGGCCGGGCAATTCGGGAAGCCGCCGCGAGATCTCTCCCGCGGCGTAACCGGTATAGATGAGAATGTCATCCATCCCCATCGCGTTGACCTGTCTGAGCAGCGCCATCAGGGCATCCGGCTGGTCGAACGGTTCGCCTCCGGATATCGTGAGCCCGTCGGTCATGGTCCCGGAACGCTGGAAACGGCTCACGCATTCTATTATTTCGTCCAGATCGCGGGCGCGGGATTCGTCGAAATCCCAGCTCTCTTTTGTGACGCAGCCTGAACAGTGTATGGAACAGCCCTGAAACCAGAACCCTATCCTCATTCCCGGCCCCAGCGAGCGGACAGGGAAGTGGATCATGTGACACAGGACGTTCATCTGACTTCCAGTTCCCAGCCCGATGAGGTTTCTCTGACGCCGCGTATTACGAGGTACCTGCCCGACGGGTCGGGCATCTCGCAGAGAGCCCTGGAAAGGGGGTTCATTATGATCGTCTCCATCGCGCTGCCTATGCCGCGCCCTCCCATGGAAAGATCCGAGCAGACCAGATCGCGTGTCCTTTCGAGGGACGGCTCGTCGAAGTCTATTTTGATGCCCCAGTTATCCTCCAGCCGGAATTTTACGTTGCAAAGCATTCTGTCGAATATTTTGCGGGCCGTCTCACCCCGTATGAAGTCGAACACCACGATGTTTTTGCCGATGCGGTTCAATATCTCGGGACGATTTATCCTGTATTTGAAGAAGTCGTCGATCGCGTCGCCTATGGAGCGCGCTATTTCTCCGTACGGCATGTCGGACGTCACCCGCGCGCGCTTGGTTCCATCCGGGAGGGACTCGAACATGCCTAAATTGCTGGTGAAGATTATCACGCTCTCCGAAAAATACACCGTCTCTCCCCGTCCTGAAGTGAGACGCCCGTCGTCCAGTATTTGCAGGAAGATATCGAGTATCCTCGGGTGGGCCTTTTCGATCTCGTCGAACAGCACCACCGAGAACGGGTTCTGCTTGATGGCGTTCGTCAGCTCTCCGCCGACGTCGTACCCCACGTAGCCGGGGGGCGCGCCGACGAGCCGCTGGTTCGAATGATCCTGTCCGAACTCGCTCATGTCGAACCGGATGTAATGAGTTGGGGAACCGAAGACCAGTTCGGTTACGGCTTTGGCGAGTTCAGTCTTGCCGACTCCGGTGGGGCCGGCGAGGAACAGAACTCCCTTGGGCCGCTGCGAATATCGCGAGAACTGAGAGCCCGAGAGGTTGAAACGGGAGCGCTTCAATATGTCGGATGCGTGGCGTACAGCCCTCTCCTGCCCCATGACGCGCGAGGACAGAAACGCTTCCGCCCCTCTGATTTTTTCGCTGTCCAGTTTTTCCCACATATTTTCCTGTATGCCGAGCTTGTACCGCCGTATGGCGTCGTCGACGCGGGAGAATTTTATTCCCTCGTGACGCGCCATTTGCGCTATTGACGTTATCTCAGAGGCCAGAAGCCCGGTCGTCTGATCCCTGAATATGGCGAGAATATCCCTGGCCGCGCTCGGGCGCGTCTCCGCGTAGCCGTCCATCTTGGGGGATACCGCCTCGATGATGCGGTTTCTGATGTCGCTGTCTGGGCGTGGAACCGGCAGAACGCGCACCCTCGGATTGTCCAGAGTGTACCAGGGGGGCAGATCGTTTTCCTTGTCCATTATCCAGAAAATTGGGTTGTACATGGGCTTGACAGCGCCTGTTTCGTCTCGTGATGCCTTAGGTGACGAATCCATCGACAGCCTGAACAAGTCGTAGAAGAATTTCAGCGCGGCCGTCTCGCCGTTGAGATCCTCCACTCTCGACGCGAAGCGCAAAATCAGCGCGGTCCGGCACTCGGCGTTCGAGACGAGACGCGAGGCCGCCTCTGAGGCTTTCTCCAGCGAGCAGCTCGGAACGCCTCTGCCGTCCGGTTTTTCGCCGGTCAGGCGCGTGAAGGTATCGGCGTCGCCGGATAACAGAGAAAAACCGCCGGCCGGCTCGTATTTCGCCACGATGGCGTAGCCGTGCCCGGCCAGCAGTTCCCTGAGATAGTCCGCCATTCCCAGTGTCACCGTGACGCCGGATATATCGGCGGGGTACACGTCGTTAACGTTGCCGTAAAGCACGAACTGCGTCTTTATCGGCATGAACCGTTCAATTTCGCGGGCCCATTTTGGTTTGTACGATGGTTCGCCGTTCATCACGCGCTGCCGTCGTTTTTCAGGCTGATGGCTCTCTCCTCGGCGCCGCCTTTTTTACGGCGTTTACCGCCCTTCTTCCCGCGCGGCGAATCATCCGCCGAGATCACTATCACCTCGGTTTCCCCCGGTTCCCGGCGCAGCGTCACGTCGAGCGGAGCGCCGATGTCTTTCATCTTATCCAGAAATTTGTCGAAATCGCCGCACCATTTGGCGCCAACCTCGCGGTCCGTAACGCCGCCGCGATCCCCAGCGGCGTCCGCCACCCGCGCCAGACGGGTGGTGACATGTCCCCCGTCTCCAGCCTTTATCATCATCCTGTACCCCTTGTAAGGGGATTCCAGATACCTCACCTCTCCCGGGCGGAGAGCGTCACGGGTCTCTTTGTCCTCTTCGCCCTCGCGGAGTTCGTCCGGCAGGAGTTCGTATCCCAGCTCCGCCAGGGTTCGCTCCACCTTGCCGGCGAATATGGAGTCGGCCACTTTTTCCCCGCGCTCGCTCACGTATCTGGCGATGTCCTCGTACAGGGACATGAACGCCTCCCGCTCGATGCGCGTCCCGCCGCGGAGAGCGTCGCACCTTTCTATGAGCTTCGAGCCCTCCCGAGATTCCGTCACCTCGGGCGCGAATAAGAGGTCGTTCCTGAGCTCGGTCAAAGTATTTCGGAAAAACGAGGTCGAGGCGGCCCGTTCCCTGATGGTGGCCCATGTGGTCTTGAACTGCCTGCGCAGGCTCGCCAGCCGCTCCGGAAAATTTGTGTCGGCCCGGAGGCCCTCGACCGTCGGGCGCAATTTTTCACCCTCGAATTCGTCGAGGGAGGCAATGCGGTCTGCCAGATCGCGTATCTCGGTCAGGAGGGCGTTTCGTTCCATGTCTCGCGTCTCGGCGCGCGCGGCGGTTTTTGGCGTGTCCCTCGCCGGGGCGGCTGTTCCGGTCTCGCCCCGAGAGGCTTTCGGCATTGACATTTCCATCTCGCGCAGGGCGTCGATTATTTTGTGAAGCGCCGTCATTCTCTCCTCCGAACTCAGGGAACGAGTCCGCTCCATCTCGCGTTCCAGCCTTTCGATCTCCTGTTCGTATCCTGCCATTCCCGAATCCTTTATCGACCGGATCAGATTTTCCGCCGTCTCCGAACGGGACCGGCACTGCCCGGCGTCCAGCTCGGCCCGGACGATCCTCATCGATATGGCGTTCATTTCATCGTACAGCCCCTTGGCGTCGCCGCTCACGCGTTTTTCCGCGGAGCTTTCCAGTTCCGCGAGCGCGTTCGATATTCCGTCCTTTTCCAACGCGTCGTCTATTCGCTCGATCCGGCCCCTCGCCAGGGCTATCTCGGCCATGAGGCCTTCGGCCCGGGCCCTGCGCTCGTCCCCGCGGTCGGCGATGCTTTTTATGACGGACGTACCGGCCGCGTAAGCGCCGGCCACCGCCAGCAATTTTACAAGGCTGTACACGCTGATCACGCTGACTGCAACTACGCTCATCTATCCACCTCCGTTCGGGATTCGTTCATGATAATCCCTCCATGTGGTCTCTCTTCCCGGCGCTGTAAGCCGCGCAGGTTTCCACGAAGCTTCGCGTGTTTTTTTGCGTATTGTAATTATACAGCGTGTCGGCGATCATGGCGCCGAGGAGCGCGCCGCTCAAGGGAAAACACGCTCCCACGATCCTCGTGAGCGTTGGGGATGTTTCCGCCAGCAGATAGGGCAGGTAGAAATAAATCACAGCAACCCACATCCGCAATATCGCCGGCACGCGGTTGCGATGCGTATTTTCGTCTAGTTCGTAGATTAAATCGCTCAGAACACCCGATCTCGCGGCCCACAGAACGAGCGCCGCGGCGAGGACAATTGTCACGGCGAAAACCCAATTGACGTCGCTCATTAACCAGGAGGACCCGATCGCCGCGCGGGCGGCCGCGCACGCCGCTCCGGCCGCGCCTCCTCCCGCGACGCGGTACATCATTTTCTCTCCGGCCAGCTTTTCCCTCTGTATTCGCAGAGAGCCCAGCGCATTCATGTAATCCATGTCGCGATCGGTTATTTTTTCGTCCGTCAGGGCCTCGACGCGGCGGAGCGTGTAGGCGAGCCCTGGAGTCGGACGCTCGTCGTAAAGCTCCGCCGCCGTTTCCCTGACGAGCGCGATTTTTCTCAGCGCCTCCGCCGTGTGACCCATGAAGCGCACCTTTGCCGCCCGTTCGTACCCGTCCGCGCTCATATTTTTGCAGGCTCTTTCGTCAGGGCCTCTTGGAAGCAGAAGTCCGCGCTCGATCCACATTTCGAGCTTCCGGACGCATGACGGATAGGTCGACTTAAAGGCCAGCGCCGAGAGGAGGGAATCCGGCAGCGCGAAGCGGCTTCGCAGGTTTTCTATTGTCTCGCGGCTCATCGGGATGACGCCCGTCCGCCTGGCTATATCCAAAGGGCTTGTTCCCGGCATATCGCCGGGCCATATATAGTCGTCCGGGCTCGAGAATGCCGATAGATACGCGGCCTGTTCCGCGGGGGATTTCCCCTCCAGGAATTTCAGCGTTTCCCGGAATTCGGGGTCTTCCCCCCGGATGGCCGAATATTCCCCGTAAAGCGACGACAGGCGTCCGTCACGGAGCATCTCGGCTATCCGGCGTTCTCCCTCGGAAGCTTCCCCTGAGAGTGTCCTCATGAGCGACGAGCGGAGGGCATCCATGCCAGCCGGGTGTCCCATCGCGCAGAACTCGCGTTCCGCCGCGCCGTGGACGAACCGGAAGAGAGCGGCGACCGGGTCGCCGGTCATAGCCTCTCCCAGCTCCGAGGCTTCCTCGAACTTCAGGTTGCTCTCCATCCATTGCCGCAGAAATCTCAAAAAATCCGCCGCGGCGAGCCACGGAATCTCGCTGGAGGCGAAAGCCTCCGCAAGCTCGCGCGCGGAGCGGTAATCGACGCCGCCGAAGCGAAACGGTTTTCCCGGCGTCTCCGCGCTCCTGTCATATTCGTAGCGGACCGGAATATCCCGGTCTCCCGCCAGCCATCGGTCCACCTCCCGCTTTCCCCATCTGAGAGAATCGTCCTTCGTGAGCAGCCCCCTTACGAGAGCGCCCCATTCGGGGCCGAGCGACTCGGGAACGGCGACGTTGCCGATCGTGAGTCGATGGATTATCTGAGAATCCGACATGCCCGCGAAGGGATGTTTCCCGGCGAGCAGTTCGAGCAGCATCATTCCGAACGCCCACCAGTCGCAGGGGCGTCCGACGGCCCTGCTAAAAGCCTCCGGCGCCCAGTACATCGGAGTGCCTTTGAGGCTGGTCATCTTGCGCGACATATCGCGCGCGAGCAGCGACGATATGCCGAAATCGGTCAGCACGAGGTCGAGTGGCTCCAGCGTCCGCACCAGGACATTGCCCGGCTTCAGGTCGCAGTGCACTATTCCGTTTTCGTGGAGGCAGTGTAAGGCTTCGGTCAATTCCGGGATGAACTGTGATATGAAATGAAGCGAGCGTTTTTCGTGAATGGGCAAGTCGCCGAGCGAGCCTTCGGGCATGTATTCCTGCAGTTCGTACCAGCGACCGGTCGTCTCGTCGAAACCGGTGTCGAGGAACGTCACGAAATATTTGGCGTATTGCCTGCTGAGGGCCGCGACGCGGTTTAATACCTCGATCTTAGGTTCCAGACGGTGACGGTAAAGTTTCAGAATATGCCGCCCGTCTATGCCCCCGACTATGTAAATATCGGCCTCGGACCCCTTCGAGGGAAGCTGTTCGAGAATCGGCCTGCCGCGAAAGTTCGCGAGGGCGATCGAAACAGCGCCCCTCTCGCCTGGAGGGCTGTATGCGATGGTATCCCCGGCGCCGTTCCGCGCGGCGCCCGGTTCGGTCACCGTCAATGCGTCGATTCGATCTTTCAGCGTGATATCAGGCGTCCCCATCCTCAGCGCCTCCTGTGTGACAGTTTAGCATATAACGATTCGCCGCGTCATGTCCGCGCGTCCAAGGCCGGTTTTCTTCGCCAGGTGGCGGCAAAATTAAAAAGATAAAATGGGATATAATATGATAAAGTATATAATATTAATAGTTACTTCAATTCGCGGGATGTTCCCGGTACTGACGGATAGGTTGATCTTCTGATCCGGCCTCAGCTCATTTCCCGGTTGTACGTCTCGCAGGCGTTCATGATATCGGCGGCGTTTCTCGCCATGTTCCTGATATGTGTCCCAAAGAGGAATATCGAGGCCGGGGCCGCGCCGGTCAAGAATGTCGTGACGTGCGGGTGATTCGATATTATATAGTTATACATCAGGAACGGCACAAATATCAGTACGCCGAAGTAACACCATAACGCGTCGGTATAGCGCGGCTGAAGGTCGGGTGCCCAGTCGTTCCTCACAAAACCGACATAATGCGTCCCGCAGATCGTCATGGAAACGAGGAGGCTGTATCTGAGGGCGGAAATCGCCCTGTCCCCTCCAAGAAAGCATAGCATCCAAGAAATCGTCCCGGCCGTGAACGTGTATAGAGCGTATCGAGCCATCCTTCCGTGGGTCATGTCCGCCCGCTCCTCGAACAGTTTAGCGGCGTTCATGATGAATGTGATGTCAGTCCGCGTCACCTTCCGATCCTTGAGCAAGTTGATCCTAGTGATCGTATCCAGCATGAACTGGAAGGAGAGGGGATGATGGAAGAACGGCAGCGCGGCTATCGAGGACGCCACATATTCGATCTGATCTAGAATGACCGACGTGTGTCCCAGACAGTATATCCGCGCCATTCTCTCGTACTCGCCGACGCCGAGGTTCGCGCACGCCTCGTCTTCATCCTCCGACGAACGCGGCATCAAAAGCCCGTGCGACATCCATGATTCGAGCCGCGCGGCGCCTGACGCGTACGATGGAGCGGAGTCCATCATCCCAGCCAGCTCGTAAGGTATCGCGTACGAAGCGCGCACCGACTCGAAGACGTCTTTCCTCACAGGCATCCCTATGTTCGCCAGAAGTTCGATCCTCTCCGCTATACTATCCGCCGGTGCGTTCAGCGGCCAGACGAACTCATCGGGACGGCAGGCCGCCGCCAGATAATCCCTCTGAGCACGGAAGTCTTTTCCGGACAGAAATTTCAATAGGCTTTCTAGGCCATCTTCCATCATGTGCCCGGAAATCCTGGCGTACTCTCTATAGAGACCCAAAAGGCGTCCATCGTGAAGCATCCTGGTTATCTCGTATTCTCCGTCTGAGGCGTTTTCATCGATCGACCTGTCCAGAAAATCGCTCAGGCTTCTGGCGTTTATAATGTGCCCCATGACTGAAAACGGCAGAGATGCCTTCCCGTGGATGAAGCGGAAGAGGGCTGCCTCCGGATCTCCGCCGGAGATCATGTTGCCGGCGTCCATCGCCTCCTCGAATTTCAGGTTGTTCTCCAGCCACGTCCTGATGTATCGCAGATAATCGAAGCTCGCGAACCAGGGGTGCTCGCTTCTGGACAATGCTTCGCACAGGGACGCCGTGTCAGGGTAATCCACTCCCTCAAACCGGAATGGCTTGGGTCCGGCAGCGTTTTCCGCAGATTCGTAGAAGACAGGAACAGTCCTGTCGCCTTCCATCCACTTGTCTATCTCGCCCTTTCCCCATCGGAGCTTGTCATTCTTGGTCAGAAGCCCCATCAGCAGGATAGTCCAGTCGGGGTTGATCGACGGTGGTATCTCGACGTTGCCCAGCGTCAGGCGATGTATAATCCGCGAGTCAGACAGGCCTTCGAACGGATGTTCCCCGGCGAGCAGTTCCAGCAGCACCATTCCCATTCCCCACCAGTCGCAGGGCCGCCCTATCTCGCGGCTGAACGCCTCGGGAGCCCAGTACATCGGCGTTCCCTTGAGGCTGGTCATCTTCATGGACGCGTCGGCCGCCAGGAGCGACGATATTCCGAAATCAGTCAGGACAATATCGAGAGGTTCGAGGGAACGGATCAGAATATTGGCGGGTTTTATGTCGCAGTGAATTATACCGTTTTCGTGCAGACAGTGAATCGCGTTGGCAAGTTCGGGGGCAATCGCTGAGACGAAACCAGCCTTGCCCTTCGTCTCCTGAGGGATATCGCGGAGAGAGCCTAGGGGGATGTATTCCTGGAGTTCGTACCATCTCCCTGTCTCCTCGTCGAAACCGGTCTCGTAGAACACTACGAAGCAGCCGCTGTTTGCTCTGCTTATTTCTGTGATACGGTTCAAAATCTCCGCCTTGGGTTCGAGGCGGTGTCTGTAGAGTTTCAGTACGCGATTAGCCCCCTGGCGGGAGACCACATAGATATCCGCCTCCGCGCCTTTCGTCGGGAGCTGTTGGAGGACAGTCCAGCCCCGGAATGTTCCGAGCGCTCCCGTGAACACCTGTCCGCCATATGGCGCGCCGTAAATCTGCGTAATATCAGAAGAGTCCGCGCCGGCGGATTCTCTCATCGTGGGAGATTCGTCCGAAAACTCCCTCCTGGTGACTTGATCCTCCATCCGATCGTCCTCCACCCGCATTCTTCTAAAATTTATTTTAACATGTTCGTGAGGATCTGTCCCTGCTCCGCCCGCGAACCACAGGATCAAGACCTCGGGCTTCGCCCGAACCCACCGGGGGATCAATCCCCCGGGCCCCCATTTATATTTTTGTTTTCACCCGCAGGGTGAAAACAAAAAAATGGCATTTGGCACTAGGCCGGAAAGCAAACTGGCAGACGCCATCTGCGACAGATACCCCACAGCAGTTATAATATACATTGAACCAAACTGCTATAAAAACGATTTTTCCTTGACAGATATATCAGCGTTATTCATAATTAATAAATAGTAAACTCCCGGTTTTGTCAAGGAACTCATAAGGTTTGACAGTTACGGGAACGGGCGCCGATCCTGTATTTGTGAACTGTTCGGAGT
>JAISWP010000230.1 GCA_031271065.1 Synergistaceae bacterium | reverse complement strand
CATCAGGGATATCAGCCTTTCCTTCACTGCCTCGTATTCTATATTGTCGATCTGGACCCTGAGCCAGTCCACAATTTCGCCGTTCGCGCCGTAATCGAACTGTTCCAGTTTCTGCAGGGCGTTTTCCATTCCGCTGGAATCATATTCTTCGCAGGATTTCAGGATGGCGGCGAGAGAAGTTTCGTCCGGCGATGTTTTCCTGGGTTTTGTCATAGCGGATTTTGCGGAAAGAACAGCGTTCAATTCCGCAAGCAGGCGTTCCGTCATCGATATGAAGCCCGCGTTTCCCGCTTCCACGGCGTTGAAATCCCCCCGTTTGGCGGACGCTTCCAGCGCTTCCGCCATGCGGCCTATCGCGTCCGCGCATATCCCATAGCTGCTCCCTTTGATTCCGTGGACCGTTATGGAATAATCCTGCAGCTCGCCGAGCGACGGGACTCGGATGCGCTCCAGCAGGGTCGGAGTATAAACGGCAAATGTGCGAAGCACCCCCAGGTATTCTTCCGCGCTGACGTAGCGTGATTTTGCCGCTTCCACGTCGATAATGGCGGATCTGGAATCGAATATCTTCCAGCCGTCGCCCTCTTCCTCCCTCGTAAACTCGCTCTGGACCGCTGAAATTTTCTTTCCGGCGGGCAGCCATGTCAGAAGGACCCTGTTCAAAGCCGCGGACTCTATGGGCTTTGAGATGAAATCATTCATCCCCGCTTCGCGGAACATTTCCCGAGTGCCGGCGACAGCGTTGGCGGAAAGGGCGATTATCGGCACGATCCCGTAGTATTCCCCTCCGAACGACCGTACCCTGCGAGTGGTCTCCACCCCGTCCATGAGCGGCATCATGTGATCCATGAAGACGAGGTCGTATCGTTTTTTCGTTATCATTTCGATGGCTTCTATGCCGTTTTCCGCGGTGTCAGCGAATATATTGTGTCTTGCGAGAAAACCGAGCGCCACTGTCTGGTTTATCTAGTTGTCGTCGACCACCAGCACTTCGGCGCCGCCCGCGGCGACCACCCGTTCGAGATCCGCCGTGGTTTCTGTTTTCGACGCGTCTCCCTCGGTCAAGGGTATCCATACGGTAAAGGCGGACCCCCTGCCATATTCGCTCTCGAGCTCGATGAAACCCTCCATCAGGGCCACCAGCTTTTTGGTGATGGCAAGTCCAAGGCCCGTGCCTATTATTGCCCGCTCCCTGGCGCTGTCGAGCTGTTCGAAAGAGTCAAACAGCTTTGAAAAGTCCTCCTTTTTTATGCCGATTCCGCTGTCCCGGACGACGAACACTATGTGATCCCTCAAGTGACGGGTCCTCTTTTCGACGGTGAACGACACGAAGCCTTCGTTGGTGTATTTGACCGCGTTGTTCAAGACATTCGTCAAAATCTGGCGCGTCCTCAGCTCGTCTCCGTAAAGGACACGCGGCAGCCCTTCGCCGAAGCTGCACTTGAACTCCAGGGATTTCTCCGCCGCGGCGAGCTCCATAATCGAGCACATACTGTCGTACAGTACCGTTATGTCGAAGTCCGCGGGAACAAGTTTCATCCTGCCGGCTTCAGCTTTTGAGAAGTCGAGGATGTCGTTTATTATCTGAAGCACGGAACGGGACATCTTGTTGATGCTTTCGAGGTATTCGAGCTGAATGGCGTCGAAGTTGTCCGTGCGCATCAGCTCGGTCATTCCTATTATAGCGTTCATCGGGGTGCGTATCCCGTGGCTCATCTGAGCGAGGAAATTGCTCTTGGCCTCGCTGGCCTGCTCCGCCATCTTTTTGGCGTGGATCAGTTCGGTGGCGTCGCTGGCGAGTATCATGAAGCCGTCTATCTCGCCGCCTTCCAGCATCGGGGTGACATGGACCATGTAGCTGCGCGGCGTCCCCCTGCCGCCTATATCCAAAGTCAAAGGCAGCTGCGCCCCGGTCTTGTTTGCAGCGACGTTTTCAACGACCCTCTCCCAGGACGTTCCGTCTGACGCTCCGGGCATGTACGGCTCGAATATCTCGCTGAAATTCCGCCCTCTTATAAGGGCACATGACTGAACTCCCGCCAGCCGAAGCAGTTCCTCCGTACAGCACACGATACGCCCGCCCCGGTCGGTGATCGCTATAATGTCCTTGCTGTTGTCCAGGATCATGGCGAGATATTTTCCCTGGCAGCCATTTTCCGCGGCGGACGCTCCGAGGCCCGGCTCACGCAGCCCTGCTTTCACCTCGGCGTTCTCTCCCCCAAGACGCTCCATCTCTTTTATATAATAACGATCGTCGTCGGTCCGGGACATCTCGGTCCACGTTCTCGGGCGCGCGTCAGCGCGGGATAACGCGAAGCGCGAACGCCTTGCAGCCGCGCCGAGGTCACTCTCCCCCGGCCTCCGCGTCGTCAGCTCCGTCCGGGTCCGCGCTGGAGCTTTCCTCGATCTTTATCAGCTTGTGGATTATCCCGTCCACGTAATAATTCGTCCGCACGACGCGCATGGACTTTTCCCGCATCTTCTCGTCACGTATTTCGCTTTTGAGTTTATCGTTCATCAGATCGTCAGGATTGCCCTCTCTTGCCCTGCTTATCTGATCTTCCAGCGCCTCCTGCCCCCGTATTTCCATGACTATCTGGTCGTTCGTCTCCTTCGCCTCTATCTCACGGAGAAGTATCGGAAGGCTGCTGATGCTCCGCCAGGCCTCCTGCCGATATTCCGCGTCCTCCTCGGCGATGCCTCCGCCGCGGACCAGAAGCTGCGCTATGCCGGATACTTTTTTGGGCACAGTGAGGGAATACGTGCGGACGAACGGGTCCCTGCGCCAGGGGCGGAGCGTTATATCGAAGGATATCTGATCTCCGGGATAAAACGGCCCTTTGGGCAGCACCACATTCTCTATGTAAAGGACGCGCGGTTCCTGCGTTATCTCCACGTCCACGTCTATGCCGAAGGGGCGCAGTTCCTGGAACGGATTTACGGCGAACATCTGAGTCATCAGTTTGAATTCTTCTATCATCGCTTTTGTGACGTCTGATTCGGAGACGAAGATGTTCGTCCGCTTCCAGCCGTCACGAATCGTGCTTCCCGAGTATACTGCCGTAACCTTGGCGGATCCCCCGCCCACCCGGCCCCATAACTCCTCTATGCTGCCCACGATGGACGGGGAAGCGAGGTTCGACAGGAGATATTTATCCTGCACCATCTGGAAGGACTTTCTGTGCTCCCGCCCCGAGTCCGTGTCTTTCAGGCGGACCGTCACCGAGGCGGCGGGGGCGAACCGCCCTATACGCCCGCCTATCCCCTGCGGTCTGTCCTGGGTCACTATTCCGATTATATCTCCTGTCGTCCCCAGCTTGAAAGAATTGTTCACGCTCGGTATGACGGTCGATATTCTGGCGTCTGTGAGCACGGCCGCGGTGGGCCCGAGGCTGAGAAAAGGATGGGCGAACGCCACGAAACGCCCGTCTTTCGATACGGCGGTCAG
>JAISWP010000228.1 GCA_031271065.1 Synergistaceae bacterium | reverse complement strand
ACGGGGAATATTTGAACTGCGGAGCAGATTATGAATAGAAAGCAAACCTGACAGGGATGAAAATGGTTAGTAATCCGCACTGTATTTTTTGAATTGCTGAATGTTTAAAAGAAATGGTGCCGAGGACGAGACTTGAACTCGTACGGATTGCTCCACACGCCCCTCAAACGTGCGTGTCTACCATTTCCACCACCTCGGCGCAGGAGAGATTATACCCGCCCTGCCGCTTTACGTCAACACGGCTGGCGCGGGCGGATTTTCTTTCGCTTTGACGGCTGAAACCGGCGGCGGTTTGCCGGACGCCCCTCCGAAGTCATGACCCGGGCGCCGAAATACGGGCTCGCCTCTGCGCTATTGCTCAGAGACGGATTTTGGTTATAATATATAAAACGCGAGGGATCGCGCGCTTTATATGTTCTGAGCATGATGGAGATTCAAGGAGGGATCGACACATGTCCGTTCAAAACACTGGCAGGCTGAATTCTGTTTTCATGGCGCTGCGCGGGGGCGCTCCCCGTAAGGTCAGACAAGTCACGGAGCCGGAGAGGCAGGAAGCCCGCGAGGCTTTTTACAAGGCTCTTCGGGCCTGTGACAAGGCGTCCGAGAGGATGATGGACAAACATCTCGAGAGCGTGGCCGAGTCCGCGAAAAAGCAGGCCGAGTATCGCAGGAAAAAGGCTGTGGCCGACCGGGCCATGAGTGAAGCCGACGAGCGCAGGGCGCTGAACGAGGTTGTTCTGATAGAGCGCATCAATCATCAGAATATGCTCGAAGAGGCGAGGATCCGCGATCTTCGCAGAAAAGAGCTCCTGGAAGAAGGGAATTCATGAAGATAAAAGCCGTATTGTTCGATCTCGATGGGACCCTCCTAGATACCCTGGACGACATCGCGGACAGCGCGAACTATTCGCTGGCCCGGCTCGGTTTTCCCGCGCACGATGTCGACGCTTACAGATATTTTGTCGGCAGCGGGGCGGACAGCCTGCTGAAAGCGGTGCTGCCGGAGGACGCCCGCACTGCCGATACGCTCGCTGAACTCAAGGCGATATACATCGAGCGCTACGGCGCCCACTCGCTGGACAAGACCCGTCCTTATGCCGGCGTGGAGGGAATGCTCAAAGAGCTGAAAAAATATCCCCTCAAGCTCGCCGTCATCTCCAACAAGCCGGACTCCAGCACTAAATTTACCGTGTCCCGCTCTTTCGGCGAAGGGGTATTCGACGTTGTGGCCGGAGGCAGAGAGGGAGTCCCTCTCAAACCGGACCCAGCGATCGCGAACATAGTCCTGGGCGAATTCGGGATATCCGGCGGCGAAGCCGTTCTTGCGGGGGACACCAGCGTCGATCTGGCAACCGCTAAAAACGCCGGCTGCGTGTCGGTGGGGGTCACGTGGGGATTCCGGCCGAAGGAAGCGGAAACAGGCGCGGACTATGTGATCAGTGATCCGTCGGAACTGCCGCCGTTGATCCTGTCGCACTCATAAAAAGGGGTTTGAATGAAAGAGGCCGTTTTCCCGAGCGACGCGGAGGCAGTGCGGGATATCGTCGAGATCGGCCGTCGCATGTACGCTAAAAATTTCGTCGCCGCGAACGACGGAAATATCTCGTGCCGCGTCTCGCCGGACGAGATATGGACGACGCCAACCGGGGTCTCGAAGGGGTTCATGAAGGAGCGGGACATGGTGAAAATGCGGCTCGACGGCGAGGTGCTCCGGTCAGGCGCCCTGAAACCCTCCTCCGAGGTCAGGATGCATCTGAGGATATACAGCGAGAACCCGTCGGCGATGGGGGTGACGCACGCTCATCCGCCGGTCTGCACTTCGTTCGCCGTGGCGGGCATCGGCCTTGACAGCGCGGTCTATCCGGAAGCGCTGGTGAATTTGGGCGTGGTACCCTGCGTCCGTTACGAGACGCCCGGCTCCCAGGGAGTCCCCGATTCCATAGCCCCTTACTGCCTCAAATACAACGCGCTGCTTTTGGCAAACCACGGGGCCCTGTCCTGGGGGACGAGCCTCGAAGAAGCGTTTTTCAGGCTCGAGGCGATGGAGCATTACGCCGCGATTCTGATGTACACGGGATACGTCATCGGCAAGGCGAACGCCCTGACTGAATCCCAGGTGCGCGAAGTTCTCGAAATACGCGAGCGTCTCGGCGTGACGAGCGGCGGCGTCCCGTCGCGTTTTGCCGCGGGCCCGGCAAATCCGGCCGGCTTCGCTGGCAGCAGCGAGGCGGAGTGACGGTGGCGGATAACATTCTCGGTTTCGACACGGTCGCCATCGACGAGGAAAATCGAGCTCTTGTGATAATAGATCAGACGAAGCTGCCCGGGCGGGTGGAATTTCTGTCCCTGACGAAACAGGAGGATATTCACCGGGCGATCCGCAGCCTCCAGGTGAGAGGGGCTCCTGCGATAGGTGTGGCCGCCGCGGCAGGGGTGTACCTCGCCGCCCTCGGGACGGACTGCGCCGATTACGATACCTTCCTGGCGAAATTCAGGGAATCGAAGGAATATCTGGCCGCCTCCAGGCCGACCGCCGTAAATCTCTTCTGGGCGCTCGATCGGATGGAGCGCGTCGTGACGGATAATAGCGGGGCTGACGTGGCGGAAATAAAGCGTCTGCTGCGCCTCGAGGCGCTGGCCATTCGCGGCGCGGACAGAGCGGTTTGCAGGGCGATAGGGGAGTACGCTCTCAGCCTCATACGGGACGGGGACGGCATACTCACGCACTGCAACGCGGGACAGCTTGCCGCGGTCAGATACGGCACCGCCCTGGCCCCTATATATATCGGATTGGAGAGAGGGCTTCGTTTCAGGGTCTACGCGGATGAGACCAGGCCGCTGCTCCAGGGCGCCCGTCTCACATGTTTCGAGCTCGCGGCGCTGGGCGTCGAGACGACTCTCATATGCGACGGCATGGCCTCGTCCGTGATGCAGAAAGGTCTCGTCGACGCGGTGTTCGTCGGCTGCGACCGGGTGGCGGCGAACGGGGACGTCTGCAACAAAATAGGAACGTCGGGGGCGGCGATAATCGCCAGGCATTACGGAGTGCCGTTTTACGTCTGCGCTCCCACGTCGACGATAGACATGTCCTCGGGCAGCGGCGCGGATATTCCGATAGAGGAACGTCCTCCGGACGAGGTCACGGAAATGTGGTACAGGGAACGCATGGCCCCGGAGGGGATAGGGGTTTACAATCCCGCTTTCGACGTCACGGAAAACGGCCTGGTCACGGCGGTGATAACCGAGCGGGGCATAGCGCGGCCGCCGTATTCCGATACTTTGCGGCGGATTTTCAGCGATTCCGGAGCCCCCGTTTTTTTATAGCGGTTTGATATAATTCATACTATCGGTTATTCTGTGAGCCGCTAAGAGGAAGGAATTTTTGCAGAATGACGAGGCCATTGCCGAACGATTTACGCAATGGCAGGTAAGCAGATAAGAGGTCGATATTGCTTGAACTTCGTAAATGAGGCTGGAAATATCGGCAGAGCAATGATGACCGCCGTTCCGAAATATCGTCCTCTCCCCATAGAAATTGATCGCGCGGTTTGAATTGAAGGACGACTTCACTGTTCTTGAGGTCGGGCCGAGGCCGGAATATTTCAGCTTGAAGGCCGCCGCCGTCCTCGCGCGCGG
Organism: Synergistaceae bacterium; assembly: GCA_031271065.1. Classification (GTDB taxonomy): domain Bacteria; phylum Synergistota; class Synergistia; order Synergistales; family Synergistaceae; genus JAIRKI01. Next base: position 1,003 of record JAISWP010000228.1, on the reverse strand, counting down.
AACAAAAGAAACAAAAGGAGAGACGAATTATGATGCGTAACCCCGAACAGACCATAGGCAGCCTAATCGACAAACAAGGCGTTTCCTTCATAGCGTCGGTGGACGCGGACGGCTTCCCGAACATGAAAGCAATGCTGCCGCCCAGGAAGCGTGAGGGCATTCATGTCTTTTGGTTCACCACGAACACCTCATCCATGCGCGCAGCGCAGTTCCGCGAGAATCCGAAAGCGTCCGTCTACTTTTATGACAAACGTTTTTTTCGCGGCGTGATGCTCGTCGGCACGATGGAAGTTCTGGATGACGCGGCGTCAAAGGAAATGATATGGCGCGAAGGCGACACGATGTATTACAAACAGGGCGTAACCGATCCTGATTATTGTGTTCTTCGCTTCACCGCGGCGTGTGGGCGTTATTATGCGGATTTTTCATCACAAGATTTTGCGGTTAGCACGGAATGAGAGGATTATGAGCAAATACGAACCGTTGTGGAAATATCTTCAAAACGACGGGCGCGATACGTTCAAGCTTACGTTTGAAGAAATCAAAGGGATTCTCGGCTTCGATACAGACCACTCTTTCCTGACTTGCAAGAAAGAAGCGGGGCGGTTCGGATATCAAGCCGGCAAAATTTCCATGAAAGAAAAGCGCGTGACTTTCAATAAAGTAAAGTAGAGAAGGGAAAGAGATGATGAAACGCAAAGTGCTGTTTGCGTCTTTGTTTTTAGCGATTGCGGTAATAGGCTGGTTTGTATGGAGCGCGTTCAGCGTGCCGCGTCAAAGGGATATGAGAGCTTTCCCGGAAGCGGAACGAATCGATTTGGGAAATACCCTTGTGGTCTTTTATTCCCTGGGCGGCACGACAAAGGAGATCGCTGGCAGAATAGCGGAAATGACCGGCGGAACTTTGTTTGAACTCGAAACGGAAAAAAGTTATCCTGCTTCTCCGATGCTGTATCTTTCCGTTTGGAGAGAACAAAAGAGCGGTAAATTGCCGGAATTGAAA
>JAISWP010000191.1 GCA_031271065.1 Synergistaceae bacterium | reverse complement strand
TGGAGAGGATACCGCCTCGCTCCGGCGCGCCCGCGTCATGTCAAATTCGATGCAAAAAGCCCAAAAGATAAAGTGTACACGCCGCTTACGCGGCCACTAGTCACACCAAAAAAGGGCCGATTATCAACTTGACATCAGACACGCCTCCAAGACTTTAACGCCTCCTGCCGCCCCTTCGCGTTGCCGATAAAACCGTTCCCGACTCCCTGAACTTGTCGAGCATCTGGAGCGTCTTGCCGGTCCCGAGGACCACGCACTCCATCGGGGAATCAGCCACGATGGTCTCTATCTCGGTCTGACTGGTCACCAGCTCGGGCAATCCCCTGAGCAGGGCGCCTCCGCCGGTGAGTATGATTCCCCTGTCAATAATATCGGCTGCCAGTTCGGGCGGCGTTAGTTCCAAAACCTCGCGGATCCCTCCGATTATCATTCCGATGGATTCCTCTATGGCCTTCATGACGTCGGTGCTGGTCATGGTGACCTGGCGCGGCAGGCCGTGGATCAGGTCACGCCCGCGTATGTCCATGGAAAGCTCTTCCCCGACGGGGTAACAGGTGCCTATCTTGACCTTGAGATCCTCGGCGGTCTGCTCGCCTATCGCCAGGTTGAACTGTCTTCTGGTATATCTCATTATGGCCTCGTCGAACTTGTCGCCCCCGACCCGGAGGGATTTCGACAAAACTATGCCGCCGAGGGATATGACCGCCACATCCGTGGTGCCGCCGCCGATGTCAACGACCAGGTTCCCGTTGGGCTCCGCTATGGCGAGCCCGGCTCCTATAGCGGCGGACATAGGCTCCTCTATGAGGTAGGCTTCCTTGGCCCCCACTTCCAGGGCTGCTTCCAGCACGGCCCTGCGCTCCACGTCGGTCGCGCCTGACGGGACGCATATCATCACGCGGTGGCGCATGATACGCTCCATGCCCTTCGTCACCTTTTTGATGAACAGCCTGAGCATGACCTCCGTCATCGTGTAATCCGCTATGACCCCGTCCTTCAGAGGACGCACAGCGATCACGTTCCCCGGGGTCTTTCCGATCATCAGCTTGGCGTCGTCGCCCACCGCCAGAATCTTTCCGCTGGTCTGGTCCATTGCGACCACGGACGGCTCCTGAAGGACGACCCCCTTATCCTTTATGAATATGAGGACCGTGGCCGTTCCAAGATCTATCCCTATATCCTTCCCCCACACAGGGCAACACCTCTCCATTCAAAATCAAACGCGAGCCGGCGCCTGATTTCAGTCGTCTTCCGCCCGGACACAGCACACCGCTGCGGCGGCCCGTTTCGTCCCGTGACGCGAAATTATCCGCGCAGCGTTCTATCGTCAAGATTATAGATTATAAATGAAAAACTTCAAATCATAGGGACAGGACTTCGGCCGTCCCGCAGATACCGCAGAGCCGGCCTGAAACGTCCGCGGGGCGTTTTCCGCCCCGGCCCAGGCGCGCTTTTACGCCGTGACAGTCTGCTTCAGCAGCGAGAAATCCCCTATGGAGTCGAACAGTTCCCTGCAGCGGAAAAGCAGTCCGACGCGGGACGCCCTCACTGCCGGGTCGGAGTCCATCACCATGACTCCGTCGAAGAAGCCGGATATGACGCCGGAAAGACCCGAAAGGGCCGAGCATACGCCCTTCCAGTCGTTCGCGTCAAGGGCGGCGCGCACCTCGGCGCTCCTGACGTCAAGAGCTTCGGAGAGAGCGCGTTCCTGGTCGGACGTAAATTCGGCGAAACTCCGGCCCTGCGCCGCGCGATCGCCGTCAGGGAGTTTGTTCAGTATATTGCTGACCCGAACGGCGGAGAGGACGAGGGATTCAAACCAGGGCTCGCCGCTTGCCTCGTCGAAAACTTCGAGCATCCTGAGAGCCTGAAGGGGACGGAGCCCCATCGACGACACCGCGAGGCTCGCGGTCCCATGTCCGTGTCCTTTTTCGCGAAGCTGGTTGTAAAGCCTCTGCCTGCAGAAGTCCGCCGCCTTCGAGAAGGAATCGCCGTCCGCCCCCAGCATGTCCGCGGCTTTCTTGAAAAGCCCCCCCATATCCACATCGATGCCGAGCCCCCAGACTATCTCGTTTATCCCCCTGGCCGCGCGCCGAAGCCCGTAAGGGTCCTGGGAACCGGTCGGAGACAGCCCGACCTTGTGGATGGCCATTATGGAGTCCGCCCTGTCGCATATCCCGATCACTGCCCCCACATGCCCTGAGGGGATCTTATCTCCGGCAAACCGAGGCAGGTACTGCTCGAACAACGCATCGGCGACCTCCGGGCTTTCCCCGTCCCGCTTCGCGTATTCGCGGCCCATGACTCCCTGCACCTCGGGAAACTCGAATACCATGCCGGTGACCAGATCAGCCTTCGAGAGCAGCGCGGCCCTGTCCGCCGACGGAACCAGGGAGGGCTCCTTTATCTCGCCAGCGAGCCATACGGCGAGGGAGCGGACGCGTTCCGACTTGTCGCGGATCGAGCCGAGACTCTCCTGATACAGTACATGATCCAGCTGAGGCAGGCGTGACTCCAGCGTGACCCTGCGGTCGTCGTTCCAGAAGAACGCGGCGTCGTAAAGCCTGGCGCGGAGCACCCGCTCGCTGCCGTCCCTCACCACGCCCATGTCCCGGGCTTTGTTGTTGCTGACCCCGATGAAGCTGGCCATCAGCCTGCCCGATCTGTCCCTCACCGGGAAGTAGCGCTGATTTTTTTTCATGGTGGCGATGAGAACTTCCTCGGGGATATCGAGGAACTCTTTCTCGAACGACCCCAAAAACGGGACCGGATACTCGACCAGCTGGGCGTTCTCCTCCAGAAGATCGGGATCGTCGTCCGCGACGCCGCCCAGTTCCCGCTCTATCTTCGCGATGCCGTCCCTTATCATCTCTTTTCTGCGCCGGTGATCGACGATGACGGACGCTAGCTCCATGGCGGTCTCGTAACTGCCCGCGCTGTCTATCTTTACCGTACCGGGGCCCATGAAGCGGTGTCCTCTGCTCACGGCGCCGCTGACGACGTTTCCGAACCGCACCGGCACTATGGCGTTGTCGAACAGTGCCACTATCCAGCGCACGGGGCGCGCGAAACGGACCCCCTGTTCCTCCCAGTACATGCTTTTCGGGAATACTATCCCCCGTATCAGACCGGAGAGAAAGTCCGGCAGCAGGCCGGCGGTCTCGCGCCCGGTCTCATTCACCACGGCGTGCAGATACTCGGCGCCCTTTACCTCGATGAATTTGAGAGCGGACACGTCGACTCCCCGGCTGCCCGCGAAACCTAAAGCCGCCTTGGTATACCGTCCGTCGGAGTCCAGAGCCCGGGATCTGGGCGGGCCCTTTACCGTCTGTTCGAAATCCTCCTGCCTGTCCGCCAGGTCGGAAATATAAAGGACTATCCTGCGCGGCGTGCCGGTGACCCTGACCGCCCCGAAGCCGAGCCGCAACTCCGCCAGCCCGCTGCGAGCCATACGCGGCAGTTCATCTATCACCAATGTCATAAAACGGGCCGGTATCTCCTCCGTCCCTATCTCCAAAAGCAGATCCCGTTTTATCATTTTGTCTCCTCCCTGGCCTCGTCGGAACACGCGCGGAATTTTCCCGTCAGGGGGAAGCCCATCTCCGTGCGCTGGGCGAGATAAGCCCTGCAGCAGGCGCCGGCCAGGGCGCGCACACGCCCTATGTATCCGGTGCGCTCGGTCACGCTTATCGCGTTTCTCGCGTCCAGCGTGTTGAACGCGTGAGAGCATTTCAGAACGTAATCGTACGCGGGAAGGACCATGCCGGACTCGATCACCCGCGCGCTCTCCGCCTCGTACATGTTAAAGAGCGTAAAAAGCATATCGGTGTCGGCGAGTTCGAAGTTGTACGTGGAACCCTCCACCTCGGAGCGGTGATGGACGTCTCCGTATGTGATCTGTCCCGTCCATTCCAGGTCGTAGACGTTATTGACCTTCTGGACGTACATCGCGATGCGTTCCAGTCCGTAGGTCAGCTCCGCCGGGACGAGCTGCATGTCAACCCCGCCCAGCTGCTGAAAATACGTGAACTGGGTTATCTCCATCCCGTCCAGCCAGACCTCCCAGCCCAGGCCCCAGGCCCCCGTCGTCGGGTTCTCCCAGTCGTCCTCCACGAAGCGGATGTCGTGATCCGCCGGGTCTATCCCCAGCGCCCGCAGGCTCTCCAGATACAGATCCTGAACGTCGTCCGGCGCGGGCTTCAAGATAACCTGGTACTGATAGTAGTGCTGCAATCTGTTCGGGTTCTCCCCGTATCTGCCGTCCGCCGGCCTGCGGGAGGGCTCCACATAGGCCGTTTTCCAGGGCTCCGGCCCTATGACCCGCAGTGTGGTGGCGGGATTCATGGTGCCGGCCCCCACCTCTATGTCATACGGCTGCTGCAAGACACAGCCGCGGCTCGTCCAGAAATTTTCGAGCCTCATGATCAACTCCTGAAAATTCAAACAAAAAACCCCCTTATGATAGCCGCGATGACGACAAAAATCCAACTGTGACGGTAATTATAACATCTTATTCCGATACTGAAATCAACCCGCCTCCCGCGAGTCGATTTCAGAGGAGCGGCGGCGCTGTGCGCCGGAACGAGGCGCCCATGCTTCGCGCTCCGGTTCAAACGTTTGTCCCGCGCGTTCGGACCGTAAAAGAGCTCCCTTTT
>JAISWP010000193.1 GCA_031271065.1 Synergistaceae bacterium | reverse complement strand
AGGGTCTCTGGGGCCGGTGAGCCGCACTTTTTCGTTGGCCAGAGCGAGCAGTTCCGCGTATCTGCGCAGTTTTCGGATCGTCTCATCCCGAAGGGTCATGATATGTTCGCCGGTCCTGTTATCATGGTGGAAATGATAACATGGAATCAGGCGGGCCGTACCGGAGATATTTATGCAGATGAACGAGTATTCCTTGAGTATTCCGCGAGAAAAAACAGTCTTCAGTTGTTATAATTCTAGGGTGAGGTGGTATCTGATGACGGACCCGTCCGCAGCAGATGAGCATGGGCGTTATGAAGGCGCGCGTGCGGTAAAGTTTGGCAGTTTCACTGTATTGGATCTCCGGGGTACCTGGCGGGAGATGGGCCGTCAGTACGGAGCTCTGGCTTCACATGGCCTGAACGCCGTCTTCACCGAGGCTGTCGAGGGGCGGTTTTTATCCTCGGGCAGATCCCGCGAGGCGCTCGACTCCATCGCGGAGGGTTTTACCGCAAATTACCCTTACAGATTGAAGGAGGTCCTGCTGGGCATCTCCGAGACCAGCGGGCTGGACCTCGGCAGGACTCTGCTCGTCAACGCGCTCGAGGTCATAGCATCCGGCGGGCTGTGGACGTCCCTTCCCGGATGCAGCGGAATAGCGGTATGGGGCGAGTATTCTTCGGGGACGCTCATATATGGCAGGAATTACGACTATGCCGGTTGGTTCCGCGAACTGGGAAAGCACTTGACGGCCGCCGTTTTCCACCCGGCGGACGGTTCTCTTGCAACAGCGGTCATAGGGTATCCCGGATGCGTGTATATGACTACGGGTATGAACGAGCGAGGCATATTTCTCGAACTGAACAGCGGGGAATCGTCCGGCGGGGCGCTGGAGTACCGCAACAGGATACCCGCGCTCGCGGAACTTTTCATGTTCCTGCTGGATTCTCCCGACCTCGATCAGCTGGAGAGTTTTTTCCACTCCACCCGCTCGAATTTCGCCTATGTGGCAGGCGCCGCCGACGATCAGACCTCCCGGTGTTTCGAGTGGCCCGTGTTCGACGTAAAACGCAGACTGTCAGTCAAACGGCCGGGCCTGATGGTGGCGACCAACCACTTTACCGAGCCCTCATGGGGGCTTCCGAAACCGGACGACGAGAAGTTCGCGCTCACCAGGACCCGCAGACAGAATCTGCTCAATCTGGCCGAACATTTCAAGGGCAGCATAGACGTGCCCCGGATGAAGAAAATACTGGATACCCGCATAGAGGACCTGGGCGCCGCCTCCGACTCCACGGTATATCAGGTCATAGCCGAGCCCGGAACGATGTCCATATCACTGAAGGTTCCGGAATTGACCGACTGGACGGACATTCCCATCGGCGAATTTATGTGAGCGGCAAGGCGGGCGGCTGCCGCCCGCCTCCGTCATTTCTGCCGTCTGTACAGGAACGGTCCCGCGGATTCGAACCCCAGTTTTTTATATTCGAATATCTGTTCCGTTGCGCCGGTCATCAGGTATCCTCCCGGGCGGAGAGCTTCCAGGAATTTCGCGTAAAGCGCCGATTTCGTCTCGGGCCCGAAGTAGATCACCACATTGCGGCAGAGTATTATGTCGAAACCCGTCTCAAACCTGTCCTTTATGAGGTCCATGTGTTTGAACTTGACCTTGTCCTTCACTTCCTGCTTTATCCTGACGGTGTTCGCGTCTATTTCGGTGAAGTACCTGGATATCCACTCCTTAGGGGCGCTCGCCGTCTGCCGTTTCGAATAAACGCCCTCCTGCGCCTTGGCAAGCACTCCGTTGTCGATGTCGACGGCCAGCACGGGCTGAGGAGCGGCCGCCTTCGTTTCAAGAGCGAGGATGGCGAGGGAATAAGGTTCTTCACCGGTGGAACAGGCTGCGCTCCAGAGCTTTATCCTGTGGTGTCCTAGGTCGCTGTATATCTGAGGGATTATCTTGTCCCTGAGCTCCCACCACCTGTTAGCGTTTCTGAAAAACTCGGTGACATTTATGGTGAGGTAATCGAGGAACTCGCGAAGTTTATCGGGGCTTCCGGCAATGGTCCTGTAGTATTCGTCGTACGTTTTCATCCCCCATCGCTGCATGAGCATGTGTATGCGCCTGTGTATCTGATATTTATAGGCGTCCAGGTCAATGCCCGTCAGGTCCTGCATCTTTTTTTTGAAAGTCTTGTATTCGGGCGGAGCTGGGTATTCAGCGTGCTCCTGCAATGACATTTTTTCTCCTCCAGTGTGACGGCCCGTCACGTATAACTTGACCAGTATAATATAATATCATCGAGTGCCAAGTCAAAGATGATAATCGCGCGTCCTGCGGGGCGGCGGCATTCATTTTACCGCGCACGGAGCGGGGCTGCGTATGCGAGGCGGTTTGATCGGCCTCCTTTGGAGCTGTATATTATAGACAAAAAGGCAAGTTCCCTGTAAAATGCAGTAGGCTTGATTCAGCGGAGGATATGTCTGAGGCACGGAGCGAATCGGGGTGATCACTGATGAACATAAGGACAGTATCGCGCGCGGGAGCGGTTCAGGATGCCGCTCATCAGTCGGCTTACGTTTACGGCATAGACAGGCAGTTTTTACCTCCAAAATCCCCGAAGCGGAACGATTATATCGAACTCCACGGTCCCGGGAGGCTCGATACTACTTATCAGTACAGGCAGATAGAGGGCTGGCTGGGAGATGTTCCGGTCTCGTTTACGTTTCTGATGGCGTATCGTTCGTACGAGTACACGAAACAGGTGTTTTCGGACTGGGACAGGAGGTTCGCGGTCACTGACACCAGCAGCTGGATAGTCTGAAATACGTAAAAATCGCGCAGAACAACCCAGGCCGTAAATCCCGTCCATATGGACGGGATTTGGTTTTATGATAAAATAGCTTGGTTGAACAAGTGAACCGCAGGTCCTGAAAGGAGTTGTAGTGTTTGAAGTCGGAGATTCTCTCCCATGAGCGTAACATAGTGGTGGTAAAGGCCGCGTACGAGGCAGGCGAGGTTGACAGGGCGGTCGGAAAGACCGTACGGGAGCTTTCGAACAGCGCGAATATAAAGGGTTTTCGTAAAGGGCATGTGCCCAGGAAAACTTTGGAACTCTATATAGGCAAAAACTCAATATACAAGGAAACTCTGGAATATCTCGCAAATGAGGCTTTGGAGAGCGTTACGGCCGAGTACGAACTCGACCTGGCGGCGGAGCCTAAATGCAGGTTCGGCGACCTGTCCGAGGGCAGCCCGCTCGACATGGAGTTCACGTTCGAGGTGCGCCCCGAGGTCACTCTTCCGGATATCTCGTCTCTTGCGGCGGAAAAGATAGTTTACACGGTGAGCGACGACCAGGTGGAGGAAGGCGTCCGCCAGGTGCTCGAGTCCGGGGCGAAACTGGAGCCGACCGGCGAGGACAGGCCGGCCGCCGAGGGTGATATAGTGGAAGCGGAGTATTCGTCATATTCCGTGGAGGACGGCGGGACGCTCAAGGAACTGGAAAGCCGCAGGAAAAATACTCTGTATCTCGCCAATCTCAGGAGGGATATAGCGGAATCGATAATAGGACATAAACCGGCGGAGGAACTGACGTTCGATATAAAACTCGAGGACGACTATCCGGACGCGAAAATGGCCGGACGAACCGTGCGCTATAAACTGGAGATACTGGACCTGATGAAGAGAGTGGTTCCCGAAGCGACTGACGAGAACGTGTCGGATCTGTCAAAGGGCAAATACGGCACGGCTGACGAACTGAAAGCGGAGATGAGGCGTCAGCTCGAGCGCGACGCGGAGGAACGCAGCGCGGCGTCATTGCAGGAGTCCGCTGTAAAAGCCCTGTCCGAAGCCGCTCAGGTGGACGTGCCGGAGAGCATGACAGACAGGCAGTATCTTGCGATGCGCAGGGAGCGCGACGGACAGCTTCAGAGGAATCTGAGCCAGTCCCTGGAGGATTATCTGAAAAACAACAATCTGAGCGTCGAGGAGTTCGAGGACAATCTCAGAAAACGCGCCGGGGAGATCGTGAGGAACACTCTGGTGCTGGACGCTCTGGCGGAGCGCGACGAGATATCGTTTACCTCAGAGGATCTGGACGAGGAGATAATGCTCATGGCAAACGGCATGAGGATAAACCCCCAGGAGCTGGCGGATTCTCTCAGCAAAAACAAGAAGGAGTTCACCAGCCTGGCCATGAGAGTCAGGACAAAAAATACGGTCAAACATCTGGCGTCGCTGGTGCAGGTCGAGGAAAAGGCCCCGGAGAAACATGACCATGACCATGATCACCTTCATGACCATAACCATAACCATGACCATGATCACCTTCACGATCATGACCATGGCCGAGAGGACCGAGGGCATGACGGACAAGAACGCGCCGGCGCGCAGCCTGACGAGGTGACAGCGATATGAGCGGCATAACGAGCCCCGCGTCTTACCTGGTTCCGATAGTGGTCGAGCAGACCGGCCGCGGAGAGCGCTCCTACGACATATACAGCCGGATGCTGAAAGACAGGATAATTTTCATCGGCTCGGAGATAGAGGACGGAATGGCGAACCTGATCATAGCCCAGCTGCTGTTCCTGGAGAGCGAGGACCCGGAAAAGGACGTGTCCCTTTATATAAACAGCCCAGGGGGAGTAGTGTCGTCGGGACTCGCAATTTACGACACCATGCAGTATATAAAATGTCCGGTCTCTACTATATGCGCGGGATTGGCCGCCAGTATGGCGGCCGTTCTCCTCGCCGGCGGAGATAACGGCAAACGCCTCGCTCTTCCGAATTCGCGGATAATGATCCATCAGCCGACGGGAGGTTCGAGGGGGCAGGCCGCCGACATCAAGATACAGGCGGATGAGATACTGAGGACCAGACGTGTTCTGAACGATATTCTTGTCCGCCACACGTCTCAGCCTGCTGACAGGATAGAGCGCGATACCGACCGCGATTTTTACATGTCCGCGGAAGAAGCGGTCGAATACGGACTCGTCGACAAGGTCATACAGAAAAGATAGCTCCGCGGCTGCGGGGGGAGGTCCTGAAAATGATTCCATACGATAATAACGGCGACGGACGCAAGAGAAAGGTTCGATGCTCGTTCTGCGGCAAGAGCCAGGAAGAAGTGCCGAAGCTGATAGCGGGTTCGAACGCGTATATATGCACGGACTGCGTTCAGCTCTGCAATATGATAATACGCGACGAAATGGACACGCCGCGCGCTCCCGCCGAGAAACTGCCGTCCTCCAGGGAAAAACTTCCCAAGCCGAACGAGATCAAGGACTATCTCGATAAATACGTTGTGGGGCAGACGAGGGCGAAGAAGGTCCTGTCTGTGGCGGTATACAGCCACTATCAGCGGATACGCGCTCTCTCGTCCCCCGCCAAGGACGACGTGGAGCTGCCCAAGAGCAATGTCCTTCTCCTTGGCCCCACCGGCTGCGGAAAGACACTGCTGGCGCAGAGCCTCGCCAGCTTTCTGCATGTCCCCTTCGCCATGGCGGACGCCACGACGCTGACCGAGGCCGGCTACGTGGGCGAGGACGTGGAGAACATCCTGGTGCGGCTGCTTCAGGCCGCCGAATACGACGTCAGGGCGGCTGAGCACGGCATAATCTACGTCGACGAGATAGACAAAATATCGCGGAAATCTGAGTCGCAGTCCATAACCAGGGACGTCTCCGGGGAAGGCGTGCAGCAGGCTCTGCTTCGGATATTGGAGGGAACGGTATCCAACGTGCCTCCAAAGGGAGGCCGCAAGCACCCGAATCAGGATTTCGTACAGATAGACACGAAAAACATTCTGTTTATCTGCGGAGGGGCCTTCGACGGTCTCGACAGCATAATCGCGCGCAGGGTGAACAAAAAAACGATAGGTTTCGGGGGAGAGCTGGTGGGCAATTCCGTCTCCGAGGGCCGCGACGTCCTGAAGGAGATACAGCCCTCCGACCTCACCGCCTACGGTTTCATCCCGGAATTCGTGGGACGCCTCCCTGTGCTCGTCCCGATGGATTCCCTCGACCACGAGACTCTGGTCCGCATACTGCGGGAGCCCAAAAACGCCCTCACGAAACAGTATCAGAGGATATTCGCCCTCGAGGACGTGGAGCTGTCGTTCACGGACGAGGCGCTCGACGCGGCCGCGAGACTCACGATGGCTCAGAAAACCGGGGCGAGGGGCCTTCGCAGCGTGCTGGAGTCGGCAATGATAGACATGATGTTCGACCTGCCCATGAATAGTTCCAAGATCGCCAGGATAACGATCACTGAGGATTTCATAAACGGAACCGGAGAGGCCGCGATAACCGAGCGTACCTCCAGGGAGGTTGCTTGATGCCGGTAGTTCCGGTCCTGCCCGTCAGGGACGTCGTCATATTTCCGGGGGTTATAGCGCCCCTTTTCGTCGGACGTCCCAGGTCCCTCCAGGGACTAGAAGAGGCGTCCATAAGCGACAAAAACGTGCTGGTGGTCGCCCAGAAGGACAACGCATCGGAGGACCCGTCTCCGGAAGATCTCTTCGGCGTGGGCACTATGTGTCACGTGATCCAGATGGTCCGCCTCCCCGACGGGTCGACCAAGGTT
>JAISWP010000177.1 GCA_031271065.1 Synergistaceae bacterium | reverse complement strand
CAGGAAAATCATGCTAGCTGGAACACATACGGAACACAAAAATAAAAAGGCCTCACGGTGTTTTCCGTGAAGCCTTGGTATTACTTGGCGGTCCCAACGGGATTCGAACCCGTGCCGCCGCCTTGAAAGGGCGATGTCCTTGGCCGCTAGACGATGGGACCGCATTTCTAATGATGAGATGGTGAGCCGTCCGGGGCTCGAACCCGGGACACCTGGATTAAAAATCCAGTGCTCTGCCAGCTGAGCTAACGGCTCAAACATCACAGCGGTTAATTTTACCCGCGCATTCCGTTTAAGTCAAGCAAAACCGCTAAGAATATGCGATTACAATGCGATTCGAATGTAATTCGCAAAACGGCCGGCGCTTACTCCGCTTTACGCACCTCCCCGCCTAGATACCGGCCGGCTTGGTGCGGGCTATGACGAAGCCGTCGCTGTCCTGTCTGCGCCACGCCACTCCGACTCCCGTATACGTCAGTACTATCGCAATCAGCGGATTCAGCCAGTTCAGAAACGCGTAAGGAGCGTATTCGAACGGATGGACGCCCAGCGTGTTCCAGTGATACGCCCCGCACGTGTTCCACGGTATCAGCACGCTCGTCAGCGTGCCGGAATCCTCCAGCGAGCGGGAGAGCATCCTGGGGTGGAGCCCGGCCTTCTCGAAACGCTCCTTGAACATGCGCCCGGGCAGCACCAGCGATATGTACTGATCCCCGGTCAGAAGATTGGTCACGAAACAGGAGCCTATCACGGAAGCGGTCAGACCTCCAACGCTCCTGACGCCGCTCAGGAGCGTGTCGAGAAGGACTTCGAGATAACCGACACTGTCGAGAACCCCGCCGAACGTGAGCGCGCAGATTATGAGCGACACAGTCCAGTTCATGGACTGCAGCCCTCCGGCCTCCAGAAGCTCCACCAGCACCCCGGACGCCTGAAGCGCCGACTCGGGCGTCACTCCGGTCACTCCGGCTTCCGCCATGAGCGCCCCTATCGCCCCGAGGTCCGCAGAACCTTCCAGCGCTTCGCCCAAAGCCGCTATCTCGCCGGACAGGGCAGGAGTGTAACCGTTCTGCATGGCGCTCATCACAGTGCCGTAGCCGACGCCGTGGACAGCCGCGAGCACGCAGCCAGCCACCACCCCCGCAAAGACGGAGGGCAGAGCCGGTTTCTTCGACGCCGCAAGGCTTATGACCAGCAGCGGCGGGATGAAGCCCCAGACGGAAACAGTAAACTCACTCGACATGAGGGTCTGTATGGCCGTTATCTTTTCCGTGTCGAGAACCCCGGCGGCATACCTGATCCCCATTATTCCGGCAATGAGAAGCACTATCACATAAGTGGGGCCCGTAGTCCAGCACATAGCCCTTATGTGCTGGAAGATATCTGTGCCGGCCACAGCGGGCGCCAGGTTGGTGGTGTCGGAGAGCGGCGACATCTTGTCGCCGAAATACGCGCCTGAGACGACAAAGCCGGCGGAAACCGGAGCCGGTATCCCGAGCCCCGCCCCTATACCCATCAGGGCTATGCCCACCGTTCCGCTGGTGCCCCACGAACTTCCGGTGGCAAGCGACACCACGCTGCATATCACCAGCGTCGCTATGAGAAACATGGACGGACTCAGCATGTCGAGACCGTAGTATATCATCGTTGGTACGACACCGCTGGTCACCCAGACCCCGATGAGGGTTCCTACCGTGTATAGTATGAGGATGGCCTGCATGGCGGTCATTATAGAATTGAGTATCCCCTCCTCTATGACCGCCCACCGCTCCTTCAGGACGAACAGAGACCAGAATACGGCGGCGGCGGCCGAGAGAACCAGCGGTATGTGGACGTCCTGCTCGAATACGACTACCGCCGTCAGAATGAGCGTCGCGGCTATGCCAGTCAAAATAAATGCTTCGAAGAAACTCGGCCTTCTTCCGACGCGTTCAGTATGTACCGCACTCATTTACATCACTCCCCTGAGATGATGATCATTGTCCTGTAAAGAGCCATACCCTCTGCCCAGCTGCCTGCTGTCCTCCTCGAAAAATATTTGGGTATTCGTGAATTAAAAATAATATTAAAACTCATTCTGTTCTATACGTATTTTCCATTGAAATAGATATTTTATTTCAAAATATGCAAAATATGCAGAATGAATGTAAGTATTTGGTGCAGAGTCCGACAATATATCAGGTTTAAATTAAGCTCGTCCTTGACCGTAGATTCAAAGACATGTAAAATACATCACGTTCCGGTTCGGGATGTGGCGCAGCCTGGCTAGCGCACCTGCATGGGGTGCAGGGTGTCGGAGGTTCAAATCCTCTCATCCCGACCAATTTTATTAATTTTTATTTTATATTGCAGGGTTACCTTCATGCGCTTTTTCAAAAAACATCCAAATTCCCGCACAAATGCGTTAATGCAAAACCGCAGAACGCCGATAATATAGAACGGGATTAATTATGTGCATGGAGGCTGGTCCGGATGGATGAACGTTTTGCGCAGCAGGCTCAGGACACCTACAGAATAAATCAAATACAGATGGCGTCCAAAGAGCAGCTGCTCATCATAACTTATGACATCGGCATAAGGGCGTGCCTGGCCGCCGAGAAAGCCATAGGAGTCGGGGATACCGAACATATCAACGCCAATCTCCAGCGGGCTCAGTCTGTCGTGCGCGAGTTGATGGTGACCCTCAACCTGGAACAGGGGGGAGAGATCGCGGCGTCTTTGATGCGTCTTTATGATTTTATGTATTACCAGCTCGTAGACGCGAACATCAAACACGATGAAGAGATGGTGAAAAACGTTCGTACCATGATGGAGGAACTGAAGGCGACCTGGGTGGAGGCTATAGCAAAACTCAAGGTCGAAACTTCCAAGGGGCAGAAACCTGCGGCAATAGCGCCGCAGACCGGAGGGACGAATTTTGCCTACTGATTTTTTCGAGACCGTAAACAGTCTCGCCCAGGAAGAATTGAGCCTCTATAAATTTCTCGGCGCTCTCGTGGACGACGAAGAGCAGCGGGTGAAAAATTCGGACATGGAGGGACTGCTGAATATCCTCCAGCAGAAGCAGTCTGTGATCTCTCGCCAGGAAGTCCTGCTGGAAAGATGGAACGATATATCGTCATCTCTCGGAATCGCCGACGGCAGAGAGGGCCCTGTTTTCTGGAACGCTCTGGCGTCCCGTATAGGTGAAAGCGGATACAATCAGATCGTGACCAACATAATTGAGATAAAGGAACTGGGTCAGCGTCTGCTGGACAGAGAGAGCGAAATACGCGCGGAACTCGAGGAAAATCTTGCCGAGATGAGGGCCACTCTTCTCAAAATGGGGCGCAATCGCACCGCCATGCGAGGTTATTCCCGTGGGATGTCCGCTTTTTAAAATTCGGCATGAGTCCTGCGGTACGTCTCACACGGACTGCTGCCATAGCGATCATTCTCTGGGCGGGGATGGCAGACGCTGCCGTCCCCGTTGATGTATCGCCGGACGCGGTTACATCAGAAGCGACCCCTCAGGAGATAAAACTCGGAGACCGGGGCTCGGAGGAAATAGAAAAACAGTGGACGATACTGGTGAATCCAGTCTATCAGGCGAGGGTAGAGACTATAGTGAAGCGGCTCGCTCCATATATGGAACGGCGGCTTGATTATGAAGTGCGCATAGCCGACCATGAGATGGTAAACGCTTTTTCTCTGGCAGGAGGCCGGATGTACGTCACTACCGGCATGCTGGGTTTCGTCAAGACGGACTTGGAACTCGCCGGAATAATCGCTCACGAAATGGTTCACGCGGATAAAAAACATATAATCATACAGTCCGCCCGCAGCAGCAAAATGACCCTGCTTGCCATAGCGGCGGCGATAGCCAGCCGCGGCAGCGGAGCCGCGATGATAGCGGCGAATGCCCTGCAGGTGGCGATAATGGGAGCCTACAGCATCGATCTCGAAAAAGAGGCGGACGCTCTGGGAATCGACGCCCTGACCAAAGCCGGATACAACCCGATAGGAATGCTCACGGTCCAGGAACGTCTGAAAGAAGAACGCATGAAGAGACCGGAGATAAATCCCGGCATATATCAGACACACCCGGAAGTGGACGAACGTATACAGGCGGCAGGGAAATACCTGTACGAACACGGTATTCCCGTCAGAAGAAAATACGCGCTGGGCAATCTGCGGACAAATGTGGACGCCGTCTCCGGAGACCTGATACTAACTCTCGACGGAAATACGATATGGAGCGGGCGCGACGACACGGAGACTAAAGACATCTTCGGCAGGGTCGCCTCCGACCTCGCAGAATATCTTCAGCTGGAGACGATGCCCTTCGACATAAGGGTCGAAGGCGATCCATCCAGTCCTTCGTCCGCGTTTTTCATAGAAACCAAAAAAATAGCCTCGGCGGGAGAACTGCCTGAGGGGACCGAACCTCTGCCCCAGCTGAGAGAAAATATTCAAAAGGTTTTGACCGAAGCCAGGCGCACCCACCCCATGGCCGACTACTACAAGTAGAGCAGCCTCTGGATCGAACCTGCGTCCGGCAGGTTTTTGATTTAAATCCACGTCGCCTCGCTAAAGGTTCGCTTGCCCTCCGCCGCACATGCCGCGCTGGCTATATCACTATCCGGTGTCTTTTATCATGCGTTTTTATTCTCGAGGATGGCTTTGAGGGCGCCCACCCTTTTGTCGCGTTCGGCCGGAGACAGGAACCAATCGAACAGCAGTGCCTCTATGACGTCTATGATCTGACGCGCCTCGTCGTAATTGACGTCGATCAGCACTTTTACGTCGTCCTCCGGCATCGCCCTGAATTTACCGATCTTGCGGACGCGTTCCAGCGCGTCTATCACCTCCTGCCGGACGGAACCGTTGAGGGACGCCAGCGTCTTTATCTCGTTCTGAAATTTACCCGGCTTGATCTTGAATTTTTTCCTCACCATTCCCTGAAGGCATCTTCGCGCGTATGTGGCGGAGGCGCAGGGGCTGACTTTGAGCAGCCTGCACGCTTCATTGTAGTCTCGGAATACAGTCTCCGGCACCTCTGCCGCGTTGAACTCCTCTTTCCCGCAGGCG
>JAISWP010000085.1 GCA_031271065.1 Synergistaceae bacterium | reverse complement strand
TAATAGCCTGTTCCGCAATAGTCATGATCGTCTACGTGATGGTCGCCGTAGTGGCCGCGGGGGTTCTGCCGATCAGCGAGATAGAGGGGCAGTCACTGGCCAAGGTCGCTTACGAGGTGCTTCCTTATCCGGTATATCTGTTCTTCATGATCGGCGGCGCCATGATAGCGCTCGTCACCAGCCTCAACGCCTTGATGGGCTGGCTGCCGCCGCCTGTGGTGCAGGCCTGTGAGGATGGCTGGCTCCCCAGGGGGTTCGGCGCGATCAACAAACGTTTCAACACCCCTCATTGGGTGCTTCTTTTCATATTCGTGGCCACATCGGCTATCCTCATAACCGGATGGGATATAGGTTCGATAGCGATAGTCGGGACGTTCCTGGCCAATGTGGGCAACATAATAGTAGTGGTGACGCTCATCAATCTGCCCAAAGTCGTTCCTGATCTGTGGAAGAAGTCCATATTCCACATCTCGGACACCGCGTATACCGTCATCTGCCTGGCCGGCGCGCTGGTGTGCGTTATATTCGAGTATTTCCTGTTCGATATATTGACCGCTCCCCAGAAAAAGGGAGTCATCGTATACGCCGTGATATCCGTGGTGTATTCCATTGTATTGCTGAAGATGAAGGGCGGCCGTCAGGTCAGCATAGAGACCAGTTACGAAGAAGCTTGATTTATCCTGGGGAGGAGGATCGGCGATGTATAACGGACCGAAGTGCCTGGGCCTGACGCCCGACAGCGGCAATGACGAAATAATTAAGACCGCTTTCGATTTCGTCTTCGGCATTGGATACATGTCGTTCGCGAGCACCGCGGCCGACGGGAAAACTCCCACCTGCCGGGGACTAGAGGTGCACAGGCTCGATGATTGCGGGAACATGTACATAGGCGCGTCTCACGGAAAGCATTTTTACGATGAGATGGAAAAAAATCCCCGGATCTGCGGGGTCGCCATCGACACCGTTGCGGTCAGGATAAGCGCTCGTGTCCGCAAGGTATGCGACGGAAAGATCAGGGCCCGGTACTGGGAGCTGAACAGGGGAACCGAAAAAATGTACAGAAAGGACCTGTCCAACTTTCAGGTTTACGTCCTGGAACGGGGGGACGGCGAAGTTTTTCACGTCTATGAGGACGACGCCATAGCCCGCGTCCGCTTCAGCTTCGGAGGAGACGCCGCGAGACCGTGGACTTATACCGTCAATTCGAACTGCACGGGATGCGGAGTCTGCGCGGCCAATTGCATGATGAACGTGATAGGGATAGAGGAAGGGCGAGCTGTGATGGACCACTATGGCTGCAACGAATGCGGTATCTGTTATGAGAGCTGTTCCTGCAAAGCGGTGGACAAAAATGAATTCGTCTGCTGTTGATTTACAAAAGCGAGGATAGAGCAATGCACACCAGATACCCGAATCTGATGAGCCCCTTGAAAATAGGGCCTCTGACAATGAGAAACCGCATCGAGGGAGCGCCGATGGGTTTTTCGGACATGCTGCGCACCGGCGAGTTCTGCAAGGAGAACATCGCCATGTACCAGGCGTTCGCGAAAGGGGGGGCGGCCATCGTCACTGTGGGCGAGACTACTGTCCACGCCAAGACCGGCCGTGCTCACGATCGCACTACGCCCCTGGACGACAGGGACATCCTGCCGAGCCTCCTGGAAGTATCCGACGCCGTCAAACAGCATGGCGCCATTCCTTCCATCGAGCTGATTCATCCGGGGCACTGGGCCAATCCGCGTTATACTACCGGGAGCACTATATACAGCGCCAGCGCCGGGACCCATCACCGCTACGGGCAGGTTTACGAAGCCGCGGAGATGGACGAGGACGTCATAGAGGAGGTCGTCGAGTCCTTCGGACAGGCGGCCTATATGGGCAAGATCGGCGGATTCGAGATGTGCATGATCCACGGAGCCCATGGGTGGCTCATCTCCCAGTTTCTCTCTCCCCAGGAAAATCGGAGGAAGGACCGGTTCGGTGGGTCGCTTGAAAATCGCGCGCGTCTGCCTCTGATGATAATCGATCGGATTCGCAGATGGTGCGGCCCGGATTTTCCGATAGAGTTCCGCATGTCGGGCAAGGAATCCGCGGACGGTGAGGAGGAGCTGCGCGAAAGCGCCGAGTTCGCCAGGATGATAGACGGCAAGGTGGACCTCATCCACGTGTCCGTTTCCAGCTTCGCCAAAAAAGACACGGTTCCCCGCATGTTTCCCACCATGTTCCTGCCCCACGGCTGCAACGCCGATATCTCCGCGTATATAAAGAGCCACGTCAAGACCCCGGTTGTGACGGTGGGGAGGATAGGTTATCCGGAGCAGATGGAGGAGATAATAGCGTCGGGCAGAGCGGACGTTGTGGCGATGGTGCGCGGGCTGATGGCGGACCCCGAATTGCCCAGAAAGGCTCGGGAGGGCAGGGAGGATGAGATAGTGACCTGCCTGAGATGCAACACTTGTCTCAGCGAAACTTTCGTGTCCCTTTTGCCCTATGCCAGCCGCGCCATGAAATGCGCCGTAAATCCGACCTGCGGCCGGGAGTTCCAGGCGAGATTGTGGGAGAAGCCCCGCCGTTCCTATAAGGTCCTCATAGCGGGCGGAGGCCCCGGCGGTATGCAGGCCGCGATAACCGCCGCCGGGCGGGGACACGACGTGGTGCTTTGCGAGAAGTCCCCGCATCTCGGGGGAGCTCTCGCGACGTCGTCTCACATCCCGTTCAAAGCGGACGTCGTGAGGTACCGCGATTCCCTCGTCACCAGACTGGGCCGCAGCGGGGTGAAGGTGAAACTCGATACCGCCGTCGACCCGCATCTGATAAGCGTCCTCAAGCCTGACGTCCTCATAGCCGCCATAGGCGCGGTTTCAGCGCCCTGCAGGGTAAAGGGCTCCGGCTTGCCCCATGTGATGAAGGTCGAAGATGTTTATCTCCGGGAGGACTGCATAGGACAGAATGTAGTCATAATAGGCGGCGGGATGAGCGGAGTGGAGGAAGGCCTGAGCCTCGCCATGAAGGGGCGCTCCGTCACCGTGGTCGAAATGCTGGACGACGTGGCCCGCGACGCTAATTTCCGCGCTCGGGAGGCTCTGATGCAGGAGCTGGAGAAATATCCGAACCTGGTGTGCATGACGGGAGCGAACGCGTCCGAAATAACCGGGGACGCTGTGCTTGTCGAACGCTCGGGGACGACTGCGGAACTCGCGGCGGACACTGTGATTATCGCCGTTGGGAGAGTCCCTCTGAACAAAGAGGCGGAGTCGCTGCGCGAGCTCGTTCCTGATTTCGCGATAACCGGCGATTGCAGGCGAGTGGGTAAAATAATAGACGCCGTTCGCGGGGGTTACTCCGCCGCCATGAACATTTACTGATCTTTCCGAGAGGGGCGCCGCCGCAGATGAGAGAGAGCCGTGAAAATGCCATACTTCGATGCTCGGAGGGGCTTTTCATGAAAAACGGCTACAACCGCGCCACCATGAGACAGATTGCCGAGGCTGCTGATGTCAGCCTCGGCCTCGCTACATATCATTTCAATTCCAAAAGGCACATCGCCCTCAGAATAATGGATACGTATCTGCGGTTTCTCAAGACGAAGCTCTCCTCGGCCGTGTCCCAGAAAAACGAGCCGCTGCTGCACTCCGCTTCGATGGTCAGGCTGTGCATAAAATTTTTCATGACGCCCCCCCGCCGGAACTTTTACCTCGAATGTCTCGAGCTGGACATATATATCGAAAGCATCCAGAACCTGGGAAACGAAGCCATCCCGAATATCGTCCGTCATCAGGGGATAGACGAGTCTCCCGATATGATGCTGCTGTTTGACAACTACATTCCTCCGAGCGTGGAGAAAATAATTATCCTGGAAAAAGAGAAGGGCAATTTCAAAGGGATCT
>JAISWP010000017.1 GCA_031271065.1 Synergistaceae bacterium | reverse complement strand
CTGATAAGGTCGGAGAGCGAGGAGGAGATAGAGATGCTTGCGGCAAAGACGGAAGAGATGAAGATGACAGTTGGCCGCCTGAAGCAGCTCAGCGAGGACGAACGGACGAGGATGCTCTCCGAGGCGAGGGAGCTTTACCTGATGGACGAAGCTGCGCGCCGCGATGCCGCGGTGGCCGAAGGCGAGGCAAGGGGCAGGGCCGAGGGTGAGGCAAAGGGCAGAGCCGAAGGCGAGACAAAGGGCAAGGCTGAGGGCAAATTGGAAATGGTGAAGCAGATGCTGCTCAGCGGGTTTGACATTGAAGTGATCTCTAAGGTTTCCGGCATGTCGGCAGAGGAGATAAAAAACCTGAAATGATCAAGTGGTAAAGGCGTCTTTGAGCCTATAAACGAGTATTGAGGACACGCATTAAAAATGTTTGTACCGCGTAAAATGCCTGTCAGGGGGCGCAGGCATAACCGGAATGAGCAAACAAAACAATCAGCGGCGAGGATATGCCCCGCCCGCCGTTTTAAGCAATGTTATATCTAAACTCTAAAATATTCATGCACTAAAACTCGCATTACTCAAAAAACTGTACTCAAAACCCTCCTTGACAAATCGCCCTCGAGGGCTGAGACTCTATTTTTTTATCAGGGCCGAGAAGTTCGAGACGAGTTCGCCCTTATATCTTCCCAGAACGGACTCTCCCGGACCGGGTCCGCCCATGTTCTGCATATAATAATGCACGAGCCCCAGCCAGGCGTTGAACATGACGTCGATCGGCACGTCCTTTACCGCGCCGCGCCGGGTTTCGTATTCCGCCGCCGAAGTGAAGTGCTGCAGAGCGACGGACCGTATCGATTCGAGAGTGCCGCGGGCTTCCTCGGGCAGCAGACGCGCCTCGGTGAGCAGCCTTTTGTAGAAATCTTCGCAGCTTTGCAGTATCTCTATGTGTCCTCTCAGAAAATCGTCGATTCCTGATGATTCCGACAGGTCGTGAAGTTTTCCCAGCATCTGGATGAAAAATCTCTGAAGAACCGCCATCAGCAGATCGCCCGTCGTGGGGAAGTGGACGAACACCGTGCCGTGAGCCACCCCCGCCTCAATGGCGACGACATTCGACGGAGCGGAAAAACCGTCGCGGGAGTATACTTTCACAGCGGTTTCGACGATCTTTTTCCTGGTGGCCTCTTTTTGGATCTGCCGTCTGTTTTGCTTCACGAAATCGCCTCCGATTCGTTGAGCATAAACTCATTATACGTTCAAACGCCGCGCTGTCAACCGCACGGACGCAGATACGCCTCATAGACCCCCGCGTTCAGATAAAAATAAAAAAAGACGAGGAATCTGCAGGACTCCCTCGTCTTTGTCCGCTGCTTCCCGGCATGCCGGCGGGAAGCGCGTGGATTCCATGTCACAGCATAGGGCGACCTGCAGGCTCCTCCTGCGCCTCGGTAGGTCTCGTTCATGCCAAAACCAGCTGACTGCGGAATTGGCGCCTGTGGGATACGGCTGTAAAGAGCTCTTTTGGGGACCGCGCGGCGTCAGTACGGGGTGTTTTGCCGCGCGGACCGTTGATCGACCGACGAGGGGAGTATAACAAAAAATTTCTAAATTATAATCATTATAAATACGTATAGAGGAATATTTTTGTATTTAAATTCTAAATAATTTTCCCAAAATTACTGCAAATATTCGATTATTATATTTAAATTTTAACGAAAATAACCATAAATTTCACCAATAAACGTTTAAATAAAACCATATATCTAAATTAACTTAAAATATTGTAATTATCACTAATTTTATAATATTATTGATAATAATCTGAAAACTCTTTTTGACTTGTGTTTGTTCTGACAGTCTCTCGTATGCCCTTATGGCGTTATAATAAAAACGTATGACGCGCCGGCGCGGCGCGGGCAAAACGCGATGAAGGAGAGAACCCTATGAGCAGAGAAGATGTTGCAGCGCGGGCTCTTGCGGCCCACCGCGAGAAGCGGGGCAAATTTTTCATGGGAAGCAAAATGCCCGTGGAAACTATGGAGGACCTGTCGATAGCTTACACTCCGGGGGTGGCGGAGCCCTGCATGGAAATAGTCCGCCGTCCCGACGCGGTCTACGAGGTCACGTCGAAGTGGAACACCGTGGCCGTCATTACGGACGGAAGCGCGGTGCTGGGGCTGGGGGACATAGGGCCGGAAGCCTCCCTGCCGGTCATGGAGGGAAAGAGCGTTCTCTTCAAGCGTTTCGCGGACATAGATTCCTTTCCTCTGGCGCTCAAAACCCAAGACACAGACAAGATCGTGGAGACTGTTTCGCTGCTCACCCCCGGGCTCGGAGGGATAAATCTGGAGGACATATCGGCTCCCCGATGTTTCGAAATAGAACGCAGGATTCAGGACTCCTGCGACATACCGGTTTTTCACGACGACCAGCACGGGACTGCCGTGATATCCCTGGCGGGTCTCGTCAACGCTCTCAAGATAGTGGATAAGAGGATGTCCGGCGTGAAGATCGTGATGAACGGCGCCGGTGCCGCCGGGGCAGCGATATGCCGTTTTCTGATGTCCGCGGGGGCTGAAAACGTCATCCTCTGCGACAGGAACGGGGCCATATACAAGGGCAGGACCGAGGGAATGAACCCTTCGAAGGAAGAACTGGCGGAGATCACGAATCCGGCCGGTGAGAAGGGAAGCCTCGCGGACGTGATGAAAGGAGCGGACGTGTTCATGGGGGTCTCGGCGCCCGGAACGGTGAGCACCGAGATGGCGCGCTCCATGGCAAAGGGCGCCGTGATATTCGCCATGGCCAATCCGATTCCGGAGATATTCCCGGAGTCGGCGAGGGAAGCCGGCGTCGCCGTCATTGCTACGGGCCGCAGCGACTTCCCGAACCAGATCAACAACTGTCTCGGTTTCCCCGGCATATTCCGCGGAGCTCTGGACGTCCGAGCGAGGCGCATCAGCGAGGAGATGAAGCTGGCGGCCGCCAAGGCCCTGGCCGAATTGGTCTCGGACTCCGAGCTGGCGCCCGATTATATAATACCGAACGCTTTCGACCCGAAGGTCGTCCCGGCCGTCGCCGCCGGCGTCGCGGAGGCGGCGCGCCGCTCCGGCGCGGCCAGGATATAATTCCCCCGCCGAGGGCTCAGGGCGAGAGGGAGGAGAAGTTTTTGCACGTTTCTCTCTACAGAAAATACAGGCCTCAGCAGTTCAAAGAAGTGATGGGGCAGGACGCCGTCACGTCGCTCCTGCGTTCGTCATTTCTCGAAGGGCGGCTCGGGCACGCGTACCTCTTTTCCGGTCCCAGGGGCTGCGGCAAGACCACTGCCGCCCGGCTCCTCGCCAAGGCCGTGAACTGCGCGTCCCCCTCTTCGGACGGCGAACCCTGCGAGAGATGCGAATCGTGCCTCGCCGTCACCTCCGGCGGGCACATGGACGTTATGGAGATAGACGGCGCCTCGAACCGGGGCATAGACCAGATACGGGAGCTCAAGTCTCACGTGGGGCTGGCGTCGTTTATGGGCGGCATGAAGGTTTACATACTGGACGAGGTCCACATGCTCACGGCGGAGGCGTTCAACGCGCTCTTGAAAACACTCGAGGAGCCCCCTCCCTCCGTCATGTTCATATTCGCCACCACCGAGCCTCATAAGGTGCCGGTCACGATAAGGTCGAGATGCCAGCATATACCGTTCCACAGGATACCGTCGGAGCTGATAGTCTCCAGGCTCTCCGAGATCGCGCGGCGCGAGGGCGTGCCGGCTGAAGCGCCGGCCCTGTGGGAGATAGCCCGCAGCGCGGACGGAGCGCTCCGCGACGCCATATCCCTTCTGGAACAGGCCATAGCTCTGGGACACGGCAGACTCACCTCGGACTCTGTGCGGACTCTTTTCGGGGGAGGCAGCAGGGCCGAGATGGAGCGATGGGTGACGGAGATCAGGGAAAATCCGGACGGAGCGTCCTCGAGGCTCAAATCGACCCTGGATCTGGGGGTTTCTCCCGAGAGATTCCTGGACGGGCTTTTCCCCCTGCTGCGGGATATGTGGGCATGGGGGCTGTGGGGTGAAAAATCGTTCGACGGCGCTTTCCTCTCAGGGGAGGAGAAGGACTTTCTGAGACACGAAGCCCCGAACTGGGACCCGGGCGTGCTCAGAAGGTGCGCCATGGCCTGCGCCGCGCTGTACCCTCGCGTCAGGCTGGGGCTTCGGAACGACATATTCTCCGGACTCTTGCTGTTCGAGATGCTGGGGGCAATAGAGCCCGACGCGGCCGGCTCTCCGGCGCCAGACGTCCCCGCCGTTCCTGTTTTTGCCGCGTCCCGTCCCCAGGCCCGGGACCTGCCGCCGGTTCTGCAAGCGCGTCCCGCCGCCGCAAAACGTCCTGAGGAAAACAGTGAGAGTGTGTTCGCCCCTGTCCTCCGAGAGACGAAATCCCCGGTTCAGGAACATCACACGCAGATATCCGCCGGCGGATATCTGCCGGAACCGGTCTTGTTCCTCATGAAAGAGGACCTGCCCCTTGCGGCTGCTCTCATAAACGCGCGTGTTCACAGGGCGGGAGATTTTTTTGATTTTGACAGGTCCGAGACGTTTCCGGCTGCCCTCGCGGCGCTGTCCGGCCCGAGGGCCAGGGCCGCGCTCGCCCGGGCTTTCGGTTTCGAGTCCGAGGACGTCCCGGTCCCCCGGGAACCGGCTCAAGCCCCGGCGGCTTCGCCCCAGCGTCAGGCGTTCCGGCCCATGTCGTCGGTCGAGGCGATATCAGCCAGAATCGGAGCCGATATACTGCTTGCGAAACGGCTCGACTCATCCGAGGATTCGTCCGAAGAGCCGATAATTACCGATATAGGAGCGGGAGAAATTGAAGATGAATAATTCCGGCAAACCGTTCGTGCATCTCCACGTACACAGCGAATACAGCCTGCTCGACGGGGCCAGCAGATGCAGGGATCTCGCCTCGGCCGCGGCTGGTATGGGCATGGGCGCCGTGGCCCTGACCGATCATGGGGTCATGTACGGCTGCGTCGAGTTTTACAACGAATGTAAAAAAAGCGGGGTCAAACCGATACTGGGCTGCGAGGTCTACGTGGCTCCAAGCGGGCACACGTGCCGGGAGCCGGGGAAAAAAGAGCAGTTCCACCTGGTGCTGCTGGCGGAAAACGACGAAGGCTATCACAATATCGCGAAACTCTCGTCGATCGCCTTCACCGACGGCCTTTATTACAAACCCCGCATAGATCACGAGCTGCTGGCGCGGCACAGCAAGGGCGTCATAGCCTGCTCCGCCTGTCTCGGCGGCGAGATCCCCTCCCTCATTATGGCGGACGACGAAGCGGGCGCGCTGTCCCGCGCCATGCTCTACAGGGACATAATGGGGAGCGGAAATTTCTTTCTGGAGATACAGGGCAACTCCATACCGGCCCAGGCGCGGGTGAACGCGGCCCTCATAAAGATGTCCCGGGAACACGGATTTCCCCTGGTTGCGACAAACGACTCCCACTACACGAAGCGTTCCGACGCCGGGTGGCACGATATCCTGCTCTGCGTGCAGACCCAGAGCACCGTCCTCGACAGGGATCGGTATCGCTTTTCCGGGGACGACTATTACTTCAGGTCTCCGGAGGAGATGTGGGACATATTCGGCGCTAACGTGCCCGAAGCCCTCACGAACACGGCGGCTGTGGCCGAGAGATGTTCCGTGGACCTCCGGTTCGGGGAGTACTATCTGCCGGATTTCGCGATACCGGAGGGGGAGACGCTCGAGACTCATCTCAGAAACATCGCCTGGAAAGGGCTTTCAGAGAGAATGAGGGGCGAGGAGATCACAGATGAGTACAAAAACAGGCTGGAATACGAACTGGGAGTCATCGAGCAGATGGGATTTTCGGGGTATTTCTGCATCGTGTCCGACATCATAAACCACGCCAAATCCCACGGGATACCGATAGGGCCGGGAAGGGGATCGGCGGCCGGGTCGCTGGCGGCCTGGGCGCTCAGGATCACGGATCTGGACCCTATAAAGCACGGGCTTCTCTTTGAGCGTTTCCTGAACCCGGAGAGGATATCGATGCCGGATATCGACACGGACATATCCGACAAACAGCGCGACGAGGTCATCGCTTACATCGTGAAAAAGTACGGGGCGGACCACGTCTCCCAGATAATAACCTTCGGGCGGATGCTCAGCAAACAGGCGGTGAAGGACGTGGGACGCGCTATGGGTATGCCCTACGCCGACGTGGACCGGGTGGCCAAACTCATTCCCGATCCGATCAAATCGGGTATAAAGACCATACCGATGGCGCTGGAAAAGACGCCGGACCTGAAGGTCCTTTACGATTCGGCCCCGGACGTGCGAAAACTGCTGGATACCGCGAGCTGCATAGAAGGGCTCGCAAGACACTGCTCCCAGCACGCGGCGGGTATCGTCATCACCCCCAAACCGACGCAGGACATGGTCCCCGTCGCCAGAATAGGGGAATCCATCGTCACCCAGTACTCCATGGATCCTGTGGAAAAACTGGGCCTCGTCAAGATGGATTTTCTGGGTCTCCGCACCCTGTCGATCATAGAGGGGGCGCTTTCCAACATCGAATCCAGCGGATACGGGAAACCCGACCTTGACTCCATCCCGACGGACGACGCCAAAACCTTCGAGATGCTGAGGGAA
>JAISWP010000210.1 GCA_031271065.1 Synergistaceae bacterium | reverse complement strand
GTGAAAGCTATGGCCGATATAAAGGCCAGTCTCTCCTCGGAGGCCGACCACACTTCCGAGAGGACAGCCACGATCATGAGAGTCTCTTCTATGTATCCGTCCTCGTCGTCTTCGTAATCAGTGCCCTCATCGTCTATCGTCCAGAGGCCGAGTATGTAGTAGGGGAGATCGGGGTCCATCGAAATGGCAGCGAGAAGGTAATCGGCCGCCGGACCTCCGGGGCCTTCCAGCTCAAAGGCCGCCAGACCGCGGTACAGTTCGCCCGCGGGAGTTTCGCAGATATCCGAATCCACCGCTTTCAGAACTTCCTGGAAATCGCCCCGTTCCGTCAGTATGGCATAATATACCAGACGTCCGATGAGATATCCGTCCCTGTCGAGCTCCATAAATTCCTTCGCGGCCTCGAAAGCGCGGCCGTGTTCTCCGGTCAGGTAGAGAAAAGAGGCCAGATCGGAGAGCATGGAGACGTAAAGCGAATATACGGCCGCATCGTCATCGTCGTTCTCGTCGAGATTTTCGATAGACGGACGCATCGACTCCACGGCTTCCTGAAGAAGCGAGGCGTCCTTCAAAGAGCCCTCTTCCTCGTCCAGGGACTGCCACTTGAAGTATTTGGCAAGGGCGTTGTCCGGGTCGATCTTCAGTATATCTTCCGATAAAGACAGCCTGCGTTCGTCGTCACTCTCTTCCATGATCTCTTTTATCAGCAGGGTGATCTTTTCCTTTGCGGCCTCATCCATAGTTCAACACTCCAGATCTGTCAGAAATTTTGGTCTCTGCGCGCCCAGGCGCGAGACGAGCGAAGCGGTCATCACAGGGTCGAACTGGCGCCCTGATGACGCCCGTATCATGTCCAGCGCGTCGTCCAGCGAGCGGTGCGCGCCGGTTTTGTTCAGCGAAAGTATACCCTCCAGAGAGTCCAATATGGAGACTATCCTCGAGACCAGCGGGATCTCGCTTCCTCTCTGCTGATTCGGATAACCCATGCCGTCCCACCACTCGTGATGAGAGAGAATATAGTCGGCAGCCGGCGCTATCTCGGCAATACAGCGGGCTATCCTGCACCCGACAGCCATATGGTTCATAGGGTCGGCCACGCCGCCCTCTCTCGGGCCGCCGCATACGGCGGCGATTTCCTCAGGGTGCGCCAGCATACCTACATCGTGGAAACGGCAGAGGTCCATGAGGATCTTATGATCGCAGTCTGGGTCGATGTTTTCGATGACCCATTCTCCCCACAGCATCATGCGCCTGGCGCGCCGCCCCATCAAACCGTCCTCCATACCGTGCAGCGTGGCCTCGAGGGAGCCGAGTATTCTGGCGCGCGTTTCATTTCCGCTGCGCAGTTTGCTTGAGTACATCATATCCTCGGCTTCTTTTATGATATCGTCGAGTTTCTGGTCGTTATAAAGTTTCACCGCGCTGCCCAGGGAGATGCTGGGCGCTATGAAACCGTGCGCCGGCCAATTTTCGCAGGAATTGCCTATCCGGTTTACACATGATTTCACGCCCAGGGCGCTCGTATTTTTCAGGATCAATATGAATTCGTCCCCTCCCCAGCGATAGGCTTCTCCGGCGCTTCCGGTATTATCGAGAAGGATATCCGCCGCCGTTTTCAGCAAAATGTCCCCCTCTTCGTGGCCGAAGGCGTCGTTTGCCAGTTTGAGGCAGTTAAGATCGGCGTATATTATGCCCAGCGGCAGATACTCTTGCCTGTCATATATCCGTATGGCCTCCTCGCAGGCCCGTCTGTTATAGAGCCCTGTGAGAACGTCATGACTGCTCACGAAGCTTATACGATCGACCGCGGTTTTCGCCTCCGTAATGTCCTCCACAATTCCGACCGCCCCGAGAAAGGCGCGGTTTTCGGATATGACAGGGCTGAATGATACCCTGACCCATCCCTCGCCTGCGCCGCCGGACGAAGCGAACTTCGATTCGTGGCTGGAGCTTATGCCCACAACGGCATCCATCGCCGCTTTTTTGAAGCGCGGATAAATATCGAGATCGTTATCCTCCGCAATGCAGACGCCGAGCAGCTCAAACTTTCCCAGCTTGAAAATGTCGAGAAAAGCGTTGTTGCAGTCCGTTATATATCCGTCGCTGTTTATGTGAATGAAACCGAGAGGGGATTCGCGGAATATAGTCCTGTAACGGTCCTCGCGCTCGCTTATATCCGACATCATCTTCATCAGGTCGTTTATATCGCGGCACGAAATGGTGAGGTAATTCTTTTCCTCGCTGGAAAACCAGTTGAACCTCGCCTCCAGCAGCACTTCGCCCCCGCCGTGTTTTTTAACCGGAAAAGTCAGCTTCATGCCCTTTGCGTCGTATTCTTTGACCCTCTGTGTGATTGCGTCTATGTATACCTTCGGCATATAATCGTCGATGGCGTGCACGCTGCCAGAGAGATCGTCTATGCCCAGAAGCCCGAGCGCCGCGTCCGAGGCGGCGGTGATGCGTCTTTTTTCGTCCACTATGAAGATTATTTCGTTCAGGTTCTTTATGAAGCCTGAAAGGTCGGCGCAGGGGAAAAGGCCGCCCGTCCGCCCGCCCTCCGGGGCGCGGTCTTTAATTTCCGCCGGCGTTATTGCAACGTCGCGGACATCCGGATCACTCAAGCCGGAAATCACCGGTTTGTCTTCACTCATGGTCTGACCGCAGCCTGCGGCCGCGTGGTTCTGTTCCTCTGAAATCAAACGCACCGCCCCGGTTTGATCTTAAAACATCGGCGTCTGACATACGAAACATATCGATCCTCTCATTCCGGCCCTATATCAGTTAAAATCAGACACGATACGGAATTTGGATGACAAATAACTGATCTATTCTAGCATGTTTACGGCGGAATATGATCACCGGACGTTTGAGCAATAATCGCGGAAATGGCAGACCCCGCAGCGTTCGGACCTGCCGGGGGAGCGGACCGCGGCGAAAGCGGCCCGCTTTATTCTGAGCGACAGTTCGTCCCAGTTTTCCACAATCGACGTTTCAGGAAATCCGTTTTCGGCCGGGCGCAGGTATATCAATCCCGTGTCGGTATCAGACGCCGGATGAGTTATATGGCACGCCATAGCGTAAAACTCTGTCTGAGCGGCGTACATCTCATGCGGAGCGGTCCCCTCGGGAGTTATCTTCCAATCTCTTACGTGGCATCCCAGTTCGTCCTCCCAGAAAACGTCCATGCTGCCGATGAGGTTGATTCCGTCACAATCGACGGAAAAGGAGAGTTCCCTGGCCATCCTGCCGGACTCCAGAGCTTTTCGCAGCATAAGGCAGGATTCGCGGCGGGAGAAAGATTCGAGCCACTTTTTTGCCGCGAGTCTGTCCGGCCTGCGGAAAAAGACGGCTCTCAAAGACTGAGGCATCGCGTCAGGCATCCCCGTCGCGTCTGCGGCATCCGCGTTTTCGGGCAGGAATTCCGCGACGGTCTTTTCCCTGAAATCCCATCGCGAGAGCACCCAGTGGACCAGTGAACCCAGGTCCGCTCCGCCGGTCCCGTCTTTGGCGGGGATATTCCATTTAAGTTCCCTGCCCTGACGGTAACGTATCCTGTAGGCTTCGGGGCACCAGGAAAGGAGTGAATACGCCGTGGCGGAGAGCACGGCGGAATACGGCGCAAAGGGGGCGGAAGGGGGCGGTTCCGGTTTCCGGGATACCGTCTCGCGGCAGGGCGCGGGTTTGCCGGCGTTTATCTCACCCGGGACCGTATCGCGGGCTGAAATGGGGAAACCGCCGGCTTCGTTCGCGGCCTCCAGCAGGGAAAACCAATCGAGGCCCTTTTTATCCTTTCCGTCCGGCAGCGCGCAGCAGATGAGCCGTTCTTGGGCCCTTGTCATCGCGACATAGAGCAGGCGCGTGCTCTCCTCGGCGCTTTCAATGCGTTCCACAGCGTCGTGCCACATCTTTCTGACCGACTTGACGTCGCCGGGCAGCTTGGAAGCGACGGCCCCGAGGGAACGGGATACCGATACCTTCCCTCTGCGTCTGCTGTCCGCCTTTTCGGAAGATTCCATGTACATCAGTATCACTACCGGAAATTCGAGACCCTTGGACGCGTGTATGGTCATGACCCGGACGGCGTCCCGCCCGTCTCCCGCCGGTTCCGGCTCCTCGATCATCACTCCGGAGCGCATCTGAAGCCTCAGGTAATCGGCGCAGGAAGAGAAGTTTTTCCCCGCGGAGTTCTCATACTCCCCGAGTATCTCAACTCCTCTCCTTATATTGGCCCTGGCCCGGATTTTTGATTCGCCGGAATAACATGAAAGCCAAAAATCTTCCTCCAGCAGCATTCGAAGGGCCGCCGACGGCGAATACAGGCGGGAGGTTCTGCGGAACAGTTCGAGCCGGGATGACACCTCGGGATATGCAAGCGACAGCGCCTCCCGCAGGGTTGTCCTCTCTTTGCGGGCCGCGGCAAGTTCCAGCCCCACTCCGGGTTCCAGACCGGAGAAAGGGGACTCCAGCCACCCGGCGAGAGCCTGCTCGTCTTCGGGCATGTCGAGGCACCGCAGTAAACATATCATGTCCCGCACCTCGCCCCTGTTCAGATAATCCCTTCCGCTGGCAAAGGATACGGGAACGCCCGCGTACATGAAGGCCTCCTCGAGCTGGGGGTACGAAGTGCGTCCCTTGACCAGCACGGTCATATCGCTCCACTTCAGTTTCCTGAAAGCCATGTTTTCCCTGTCCCATATCTCCGTTCCGCCGCTCATCAGTTCAGAGAGGCGCGACACCATGAGGGAGGCCAGGTTTTTTCTGGCGTTTGCCGCGCTCTCCTTCTCAAGTCCGGACGAGCGGGAGGAATAAGTCAATATTTCCACGGGAGAATCGCAGGAGCGGCTGCAGCGCTCCGCCCACCACGGGGCGTCCTCGGGGGGACGCAGGCTTTCATAGGCGACTTTCATCCCCTCGTCATTTATGACGCCGTCCCGCCATATATGCCCGAAGATCATATTTACGCGTTCCATAAGGGGTCCGCTCATGCGGAAACTATGAGACATCTCTATACGGCTGGATGCGCTCAAGTGAGACGCGAAGATGCGCGGATTCGCGTGCCTGAAACGGTATATGGACTGTTTGATATCGCCGACTATGAAAACCGTTCTGGGCGTTTCGCGGTCCTGGGGCCAGGATGCCGCGACCGAACGGATGATGCCGTCCTGCAGTTCGTCCGTGTCCTGAAACTCGTCTATCATCACATGCCTGAAACGGGACGAATACGAGGGGTCCTCTTTCAGCACCCTTACCGCGTACCTCGTAAAATCCGAAAAGGAAAGGGCCCCCCGCGTCTTTCTGGTCCGGTCCCAGCACATCCAGAACAGGGACGTCACGCCGTGCAGCAGGTCTTTCGCGCGGGCCTCATTCTCCTCGGACGAAGCGCCGCAGAACAAGGTCGACGAAAGCTCCGCGTCAAGTTTTCGCTCCTCTCTCCACAAAGAGAGAGATTCCCCCAGGGCGTCCTCGACGGCCGTTTTCACCTTGTCTTTTGAGGGCAGACGTCTCAGCGGTCCCTGCATAAGAGAGACGAAAAACCTTCTCTCCGATTCAGAGCTGCGTTCGGCGGCGCTCCATTCCAAGTAAAAATCCAGTATGGCGGCTGAAAAGCCGGATGCTTTGCCGCCGCCGATGCCGCGGCATACCCGGGGAAGAATATCCAGCAGCCACGTATCCCAGACCGCGCGCCATCTGGCCGACATAGCGCGGGCTATACGTTTCTGCGCCTCGAGTTCGGCCTCACTCCCCAGGCGCCTCAAGTCGGAGGGGGACATGTCCATGCTTCCGAACAGGTCGCAGGCGGCCAGCCCGAGCCGGGCGAGGTTTTCCGCGCCGTAATAGTCAAAAAAACCGTCCGTGTGCGGGTTTCCCAGAACGGACCGCGCGTATCCGCTCCATTCTTCGGTCAGAAGGTCTGTGAAACGCTCCAGAGATCCCGTCTCGGCGCACCATTTAAGATCCTGGATGAATTCGTACTCCATAGGTTTGCCGGCGATGGGCGCGTCTTTGTCGATTTCCGGTCCGGCGCCCGATTCCCTGAGCACCCTCAGCGCGAACGAGTGGATGGTCGATATATAGGCCTCGTCAAGCCGGTCCAATGCGTCCCTGAGATGTGAGACCCCTCTGGCGTGCCACTCCTCCAAGGTATTCCGTATGCGCTCTCTCATCTCGGAAGCGGCGGCGTTTGTAAACGTGAGGGTCAGTATCTGGTCCGCGCGGCATTCGGTGTCGGAGGCCAGAAGCCATGCGAAACGGCTGGCCAGTGTGCGGGTTTTGCCGGCGCCGGCGCCCGCGCTCACGGTTATCCAGGGGTCGAGAGAACGGATGGCGGCGCGCTGCTCCGGTCTTGCGTCCTCTATGAGGCTTTCCAGGTCACTCGCCGTCATCAGGCCCGTCGTCCTCTTCGTCGTAATCTCCGCCCCTCTCCGACCTTCTGCAAAGGGTCGCGTATCCGCAGTACCCGCAGCGGGCTGAACCGTAATTTGCCTCGAAAACCCCTCCAGCCGCTATCCTGTCTATCTCTTTAAGTAATTCCGAGGCCGACTCGATCTTTTCGCCGCAGGACGCCCGGCGCGAAGAGGCTTTGTAGATCGGTCCCATGACGTCGGACCACGCGCCGGCAAGGACAAGGTCGCCGAGACAGACATAGCTGAAACCGGCCACATCGACGCCGGAATTTCGCAGGGAGAGCCCGTAGGAAGCGAGCTGAAGCGTCTTGGCGTAAGAGCGGCTTTTCCCGAGTTTGTAGTCGAATATGACGGCAGCCTCTCCTTCGGGGCCGGACCAGAAATCGACCCTGTCGGCCCTTCCCGAGAACGTCGCATGTTCAGACTCTATCTCCGGCAGCGCCATCTCCGTCTCTATCCTCACGCGGGTCATACCGCGAGCGCCGGCGCGGGCGTCGGCTTCGTCCAGCGTGTCCGCCATGACGTACATCCTGTGCTTGAGGTCCAAGACGCGGGGCAATGCCCGAGGGTCGGCTAAAATCGGATATTTCGGCGTCAGACCGTCCGTGATTTCATCCCAATCGGACCCGATCACGGAACCTAAAGTCCTTCCCCCTTCTCTGTACGAGTTTACGGCCGCCCGCCAGATATCATGCACGGCGCTGCCCAAAACGGCCCTGTCCGCGACTCCGGCGGTGTCGGGCAGAGGTTCGATGAAAGCGGCCCTGCCGCACCACCAGGCGAAGGGACACTCCATGAGTTCGTCCGCGTGGCTCAGTGATATCCGATATTTATCCTCGAAAGCGCCTCGGACCGACCTGGGAAAAACTCCCCTGCCGCGGCGGACCGCGGGCAGGGGAGGCGGGACGAGTTCCCTGGTTTCAGTTATCTTCCAGATATCGGAGCCGGAGCGCATCAGGGACGATACAAAGGGAGATTCCCCGGCTTGAACGCCGGAAGCGGAAGCGGAGCGGGAGAGAACGCAGACTCTTTCCCCGACAGCTATCATCCTGCGGAACATGGCCTCCTTCTGCCTGAGTTTTTCGCGCATTGTCGGGAGGTGAACTGAGCCGTCCGAGGTATCGTTGACCCGTTCGCGCAGTTTTTCGCTGAGGAGGGCGCGTTCTGATGAAGGGCCGGGATAGCGGGTCCCGTCGACATCCGTCATTATCCATATATCGTGGGACGCCAGCACCTCCGGAGGAAAATTGCAGACGGACACGGCGCTCCTGTAAATGGGGGAGAGGGCGGTGGCGGCTTCCCCGGCCCAATCCCGGATAAAATTCATGGCTGCCTCGCCCGCGAAACGCAGGGAGCCCGCTTCGCCCAGAGAGCGTCCGGTCTCTTGGGTCATGGAGAGTTTACGCTCTATTTCGAGGCGCGCCGAAGCCGTCTCGCGGACAGCGGCGTCCATGGCCCAGTCGGCTCCGGCTTCCGACGCGAGACGTCTTTCCCATTCGCCGCCGCCGGACAGGTCCATCAATCCTCCCAGCAGTTCCTCGGAGGTCCCCCCTCTTTCAAGCAGACTGCAGAAGGACTCCCAGAGAGAGAGCACGCCGAGCGCGTGATCGTTTCCTGAAAAAAATTCACGCCACGCGCCCATACCCTCCGGCATCGACCGGGTAAATTCCGTATGATCCGGTTCTATACCGAAGGGTGCGCTGCGGAGCAGATATCTGACGCGGAGGGGAGGCCATCCGAGCTTATGAGCCTCCCATATCCGCCGGGCTGCGTCGATCAGCGCCGTTTTGTCCACAGTGACCTCGGAACGCCTCTGCCAGGGGATCTTCCGTCTGTTTAACTCGGCCGCGAGCGTCTCCATACGATCCGCATCGACGAGTATTCCGATATCCATCGACGAGTATTCATTCATTATCAGTTCGGCTATATTTTCGAACTGGGAGCAGACGTCGGGAGATATCACCCTGCATACGGCGCAGGGAGAGGACTCTATGGGAACGGCGTCCACCCCGAGCTGGGAGGCGGCGCTGCGAAAGTCGGCGCATCCCGAATCGGGCATGTAAAACTCCATATCGGCGCCGTGGTATTCGAGCGCCCTTATGAGATTCAGCTGGGCTCCGGTGAACGACATGAAGCCCACCCAGCGCATCGTCTTGTTTTTCAGTGCGTCGGGAAGCCCGTCCAGGGCCCGCCGCGTGAGGGACGGCAGGTCGGAGTTGTCGGCCAGTCCATGTTCGTCGAGATACAGGAGATAATCGCCGTAAAGCCGGCAGAGCATTTCGTGATCCGGCGAACCGTCGTCCGGCAGAATCAGGTCCGGCTCCACTCCCTCAAGAAGCATCTCTCGTACGGCCTCTCCGAGCATCCGCACGAAACCCCTTCCGCTCATGACGGCGCGGGCCGCGCCGCCGGGTTCTGACTCGGCGGCCGCCTGGTCCGTGACAAATTTCAGGACCAGCCTCCTGTCCGGAGGGTCGATACATCTGCGCCTCTGATGTTTGGGCGTCACTCTGTTATAGAGTTCCTGCCAGCTCCAAATCTCGGGCCTGCGGCCGAAATAGCCGCCGCCGCGAAGCATCGGCTCCAGATATTCGGCGCCCGGCATGGAGGGAAGCATATAGACTATATCCCCGCCGCGCGCGACGCGTTCTCGGCGCAGTTCAGTCCCGAGGGCGGAAAGTTTGACGTAGCTGAAAAGTCTTATCATTCGAAAGACTCCGGCGTCAGTCCTCCATTTCAGTGATCGGCTATGAACGGATTGCTCAGGACGCCGATTCCCTCAATCTCAACTTCGACTCTGTCACCCTGGCGGACCCGGGATACGCCTTCCGGCGTGCCTGTCGCTATCACGTCGCCCGGTTCGAGGGTGGCGAATCTGCTGATGTGCGATATTATGCGGCTCACCGGGAATATCATGCTGCCGAGCGAATCCCGCTGCACGATTTTACCGTTGAGCCTGGTGGTTATCTCCGCGTCGGCC
The DNA here is from genome assembly GCA_031271065.1 of Synergistaceae bacterium. Taxonomy (GTDB): domain Bacteria; phylum Synergistota; class Synergistia; order Synergistales; family Synergistaceae; genus JAIRKI01. The sequence continues at coordinate 3,943 of JAISWP010000210.1, read as the reverse complement.
GGCATACTCTGGGTTAGTAATATGACAGGGCCGAAGGGAGCGAAGGTGTCGAAACCCTTGGCTCTGGTCCACTGTCCGTCGCTGTTCTGCAGGTCCCTGGCGGTCACGTCGTTGAAACAGGAATACCCCGCCGTATACGCGAGAGCGTCCTGTTCGGACACTTTGTGACATTTCCTGCCTATGACGACGGCCAATTCTCCCTCGTAGTCCACGCGGCCCGCCCACTCCGGGATACGCACGGGGTCCCCGCTGCCTATTATGGCAGTCGCGGGTTTCATAAATATCAGCGGTTCTGCGGGCAATTCGTGGTCCAGTTCGCGCACGTGCCCCGTGTAGTTGCGGCCCACGCACCATATTTTGGCCGGAACGAAGGGGGGCAGGAGCTTTATGCGCTCCAGAGGGTAACTCATACGGAGCGTTGAAAAGCCGGTCAGAAAATCGCCCTCCGCAAGATCGACCATATTTCCGTGAAGGGTCCCGCTGTAGGTCTTGCCGTCCACGGTGAACCTGCAGTATTTGAGAGGAGCCGCTATGTCTCTTATCATGGCGTCATCTGCTCCCGAATTCCGAGGCGATCCGGTTCAGGCCCTCTTCCAGCTGGGAGAAGGGGCATCCTATATTGAGCCTGACGAAACCTTCCCCCTGAACGCCGAAAGCCGAGCCGTCGTTCAGGCCGACTCTGGCCCTGCTGACTAAGATATCCGTTATTTCCGAGTTTTTCATGCCGTAATCCCGAAAATCCAGCCAGAATATATATGTCCCTTCCGGGTGTTTCATGCGCACCCTCGGGAGACGATCCCTGAGAAACGACTCGACGAAGTCCCTGCTCTGTTCAAGATAGGCGAGGAGCTCATCCAGCCAGGGCTCGCACTTCGTGTAAGCCGCTTCCAGCGCGGCCAGTCCCATCATATTGATCCCGGCGATGTGAAAGCGGAACAGCGCCTGGTGCATCCTTTGAGCGACCTTGGCGTCGCTGGCTATCCATGCTGAAGCTCTCAGCCCCGCTATGTTGAAAGTTTTGCTGGGCGCCGCGAGCGTCACCAGACGCGAAGCCAGTTCGGGGCACGCTTTCGCCAGAGGGACGTGCTTCGCGTCGCTGTATACGAGGTCCTGATGTATCTCGTCCGAAATGACGAATACGTCCCGCTCGGCGCAGATTTCGCCCAGGGTTTTGAGTTCCTCCGTCTTCCATACCCTGGAGGTGGGGTTATGGGGGCTGCAGAGCAGCAGTGCGGTGACGTTCGGTTTTAAGACGTCTTTCAAGTGCTCGAAATCCATGACGTAACCGTCCTCGGTTTCGAGCAGCGGGTTTTCCACCACTTTTCTTCCGTTGTGACGGACTTCGCGGAAAAACGGAGGATAGACCGGGGGCTGTATGACTACCCCGTCGCCCGGCGATGTGAACTCGTTTATGGCGGCTGACATTCCCGTCACCACACCGGGCATGAAGCCCACCTCGTCCGGCGAGATATCCCAGCCGTGCCTGTGACTCTCCCAATACGCCACGGCGGCTTTGTATTTTTCCGTGTACTCTGTGGGATAGCCGAAGATTCCGAGGGCGACCTGGGCGCGAAGGGCGTCGATTATCTCGGGCGCGGAGCGGAAGTCCATGTCCGCTACCCAGAACGGCAGAATATCCTCTCTGCCGAAAAAGTGACCGAGATCATCCCATTTCTCGCATGAAGTGCCGCGCCGGTCTATCCTCGAATCGAAGTCATACCTTGTCATGTCCAACACTGTCCCTTCGGGGAATAAATACGGCGGCGTCCGCAAAACGCGGAAGCGTCCGCAGGACATATTATCAAATGAGCGGCGGCGCGGCAAGAAATAGTATGGCGCATGTATGAAAACTGCGAAAGGATCGGCCCATCTTTTACGCGCCGCCGAACAAATGCCGAGTATTATCGGCATATTATATTCTCATACTATTCATATTAATAAAATATGATTATAATATGTCTCAGATGGTCCCAAAGACGTCTTGCCGGCGGATTGATTTCCAGCCGAAAAAACGCCGGATCGATATGTGAGCTGCGATTATTTTAAAAAATTAATCCCGTCAAGGGAAATAGGTTTTAAGAGAGCTAAAGAGGTTTCACGGAGGTGGCATATGCGGATACTGGACATGGTGGGCGGTACACCGCTGATCGAGCTGCGGAATGTCGCGGGCGCAGATGGGGTGACGCTGATGGCGAAAGCGGAATTCTGCAACCCCAGCGGATCGGTCAAGGACAGGGCGGCGAAGGCGATGATTTTAGACGGCGTAAAACGGGGCGAGATGACGAGGGGCAGAACGCTCATCGACGCGACCAGCGGCAACACCGGCATAGCTTATGCCATGATCGGCGCCGCGCTCGGTTATTCCATCAGGCTCTATATGCCGCAGAACGTGTCTTTCGAGCGCAGGAGGATGATACGCGCTTACGGAGCCGAGATAGAGGAGACGAGTCCCCTGGAGGGCTCCGATGGGGCTTATGTCGCGGCGCGTGACGCCGCGGCGGAGGATCCCGACCGGTATTTTTATCCCGATCAGTACAACAACCCCGAGAATCCAAGGGCTCATTACGAGACCACCGGGGCCGAGATATGGAACCAAACGGAAGGAGGGATCACTCATTTCATAACCGGCATGGGCACTTCGGGGACCTTCGTGGGAGTGTCGCGGCGTCTTAAAGATTACCGCAGCGGGATCAAGGCAATATCCGTGCAGCCCTCCTCCCCGTTTCACGGGATAGAGGGAACGAAGCACATGGGCTCGACTATCAGGCCGGGAATTTACGACGAAAGCCTCGTCGACGATGTGGTGACGGTCACTACGGAGGAGGCTTATGAAATGACCCGCCGTCTGGCGCGCGAGGAGGGTATTTTCACCGGAATCAGCTCCGGCGCGAACGTATCCGCCGCGGCTGCGCTCGCCCGCGGTCTGCCGCGGGGTTCGCTGATCGTGACCGTGCTGTGCGACGGCGGGCTGAGGTACGTGTCGGATTCGTTCTGGGAGGGCGCGAAGTGATATCGATCTCCGATGAAGCGGCGCTCGCAATCCGGACGGAGGGCGAGCGAGCCTACCCAGATGAGTGCTGCGGCGCCCTTCTGGGCAGTTTTGACGGTGAAAGAGGCAAGACCGTCGAAGCCATCCTTCCCATCGTCAACTCGAGCGGAGATGCGGAACGGTTTCACCGCTTCACCATCGGCCCCGACGATTTTATGACGGCTGAACGGGAAGCGAGGGCTGGAAAGATGGAGCTCCTCGGTTTTTACCACTCGCACCCGGATCACCCCGCCGAACCGTCGGATTACGACCTCGAACACGCGCTGCCGTTTTATTCCTATGTCATAGCAGCCGTCGAAGGAGGCGCGGCGACCGCTCTCACGAGCTGGGAGATGTCCGCGGACCGCTCGCGTTTCCTGCGGGAGCTATAAATTCGCAAATCCAGGGGGAATGAGATATGCCAGTCACGATCCAGATACCCGCCGCTCTGCGCGCTTTTGCCGGCGGACAGTCGGAAGCGCCGGCCGAGGGCGCAACGGCGGGCGAGGTGATAGCCGCCTTCGCAGAAGCCTATCCCGATATCAAAGCGCACCTTTACGATGAGGCCGGCGCTCTGCGCTCCTTCATCAATGTCTACGTCGGGGACACGAACATCAAAAACCTGGAGGGTACCGATACCCCAGTGAAAGACGGGGACTCCGTCATGCTGGTTCCGGCCATCGCCGGAGGAACGCCGCGCCGGGCATGAGCCTGATTCCAGACGAAAGACTGGGGGGCCTTTCAAACGACGAAATTTTGCGGTACAGCCGCCACCTGCTGCTGCCGGAGATCGGGATCGAAGGCCAGAAACGCCTGCGGGCCGCCAAGGTGCTGATCGCAGGGACCGGAGGACTCGGCGCTCCGCTGGCGCTCTATCTGGCGGCCGCGGGAGTCGGCGTCATCGGGATAGTGGAT
>JAISWP010000036.1 GCA_031271065.1 Synergistaceae bacterium | reverse complement strand
CCCAGAAGGCCGCGCGGATCTTGGAGATGGTGGGCATACCGGACGAGCGGTACGGGGAGTATCCGCACCAGTTCTCGGGGGGCATGAAACAGCGCGTCGTAATAGCGATCGCCCTCTCCTGCAACCCCGCTCTGCTGATAGCGGACGAGCCGACCACGGCGCTCGACGTCACTATACAGGCGCAGGTGCTGGACCTGATCGCGACTCTGAAAAGAGAGCGGGGAACGTCCCTCCTTCTCATAACGCACGACCTGGGAGTTGTCGCCGAGGTCTGCGACCGCGTCGCGATAATGTATGCCGGCAGCGTGGTCGAATACGGGACGCTCGACGATATTTACAACAGAACCAGCCATCCTTACACTAAGGGACTCTTCGGCTCCATACCAGACATCGAGTCCGACGCGGACCGCTTGAAACCCATACCGGGACTCATGCCGGACCCGAGGGACCTTCCGGCTGGGTGTGCCTTCGCCCCCAGATGCGCGCTGAGTTCAGACGAATGTGCCCTTCCCGGTCTCGGGTTAACTGAGATCGAGACCGGACACCTGGTCAAATGCCGCAGGGTTCAGGCCTGAGGGCGGGGACAAATGGGCGCGCTGCTTGAAATCAAGGATTTGAAAAAATACTTCAAAACTCCCAGGGGCCTTTTACATGCCGTCGACGGGATAAACTTCACACTCGATCGGGGAAAGACCTTGGGCGTAGTCGGCGAGTCGGGCTGCGGCAAATCCACGCTGGGAAGGCTGATAGTCCATCTGATCGAACCGACGGGCGGCAGGATTTTTTTCGAGGGACGGGACTGCACCGACTTATCCCGCCAGGCGCTCCTGGAATCCCGCAGAAAGATGCAGATGATATTCCAGGACCCCTTCTCGTCGCTGAATCCTCGAATGACCGTCAAGGAGACGATCCTCGAACCTATGATCATCCACGGCATGTTCGGCGGAAACCAGTCAGAACAGGCCCTGCGCGTCAGGGAGATAATGGATGCCGTGGGGCTGGCGGAAAACCTCGCCGACAGCTACCCTCACGAACTGGACGGAGGGCGCCGCCAGAGGATAGGGATCGCCAGAGCCCTTGCTCTCGAGCCGAAATTCATAGTCTGCGACGAGCCTGTGTCGGCTCTCGACGTCTCGATACAGGCGCAGATACTGAACCTGATGCAGGACATACAAAACGAACGGGGGCTCACCTATATCTTCATCACCCACGACCTCTCGGTGGTAAAGCACATCTCCGACGATATATGCGTCATGTACCTGGGGAATATGGTGGAAAAATGCCCTGCCGGGGAAATATTCAAGACGCACTGCCACCCCTACACGAGGGCGCTGCTCTCCGCCATCCCGATAGCAAAGGCCGGCGCCAGGCGCGAACGGATCCTGCTGAAGGGCGAGATATCCTCCCCCATCGAGCCTAAGCCAGGATGCCGATTCGCTCCCCGCTGCCTCGAGGCCAGACAGGATTGTTCTGAAACTCAGCCCGATCTAATGGAAATTTCTCCCGGGCACATGGTGGCCTGCCACCTCTATTCTAAATGTAAGAGCAATAAAACATAAATAAAGGAGACGATGTATCAATGAGTAATCTGCGCAAGGTCCTTTACGTTCTGCTTACGGCGGCGATCCTGATTTCAGCCTCTTTGCCCCTCTTCGCGGCGCAGTCTGACACGCCGAAAGATACTATCACGGTAGCTTCGGGAGCGGATCCGAAGTCTCTCGATCCTTACGGCACCACCGACAGCCCGGCCGGCCGGGTGGCCTCACAGATCTTCGAGACCTTAGTCGAGCGGGACGACGCCGGCAATATAGTCCCCGCATTGGCCGAAAGCTGGGAGGTCAAGGATCCCACGACATACGTGTTCCGGATACGCAGAGGCGTCAAGTTCCACAACGGAGAGGAACTGACCGCCAAAGACGTCAAATTCTCCTTCGATAAGATGTCCTCCTCCCCGCACGCCTCGTCGGTTACGGGAACGATAGACTTCGTTAACAGCAAGGTCATCGACGATCACACGTTCGAGATGAAGATGAGCGAGCCGTTCGGTCCTATCCTCAACCACCTCTGCCACGGCGTAATGGCCATAGTGAATGAGAAGGGGTATACCGAGAGCGGAAGCGCCGTCAATGAGAAGCCCATAGGAACCGGCCCCTACAAATTTGTATCCTGGAAGACAGCCGACAGCGTCACCTTAACCAAGTTCGACGGCTACTGGGGAGAAAAAGCCAAGGTCACCAATCTGGTATTCCGCACCATACCCGAGGCCGCCAGCCGCGTTATCGAGGTCGAGACCGGGGGGGTAGACGTCGCGCTGCAGGTTCCTCCGAGCGCAGTCTCCCGGCTCGGGCAGAACAAGGACGTCAAAATCGAAACACAGGAGACGTTTACCACAAACTTTCTGGCGTTCACGTGCAGCAAGGCGCCTATGGACAACGTAAAGCTCCGCCAGGCCATAAACATGGCCATCGACATAAACGCCATCCAAAAGGTGGTATTCAGGGGCATAGGCATGGCAGCCGTCGCCCCCATAGGCCCGTCGATCAAGGGTTCCAGCAGGGACCTTCCTCCTCACGAGTACGACCCTGAAAAAGCGAAAAAATTGCTCTCGGAAGCCGGATACCCGAACGGGCTCAAGCTCACGCTGACCTCCGACGAGAACCAGGAGCGCCTTGACGTCGCGGAGATGGTGCAGGCGCAGCTCGCCGAAATAGGGGTCGATTTGGAAGTCATCACGCTGGAGCGCGGCAAATTCATAGATGACGTAATAGCGGGGAACCTCCAGATGTTCGCGCTCGGCTGGACCACTAACACCGGCGATCCCGACTACGCACTCTACGCGAGCTTCCATACATCGATGTTCGGCGAGGGCGGAAACATGTCCTTCTATTCGAATCCAAAGGTCGATGAGCTGCTGACGAAGGGAAGGATTTCGACGGACGAGGAGACTCGCATGGAGGCGTACAATGAGGCCCAGAAGATAATCTGGGAGGAGGTCCCCTGCGTGTTTTATCTGCATCCACAGGAAATCACGGCTTACAGTGCCAGCCTGAAGAATTTCAACAGCGCCCCCGACGGCAGGTCCGACTTTGAGAGGATGTACTTCTAAAAATATGCAGGAAAAAGAAATTTCCCATCTGCGGGAAAAACTGGAAAAAGCCGGGCTTCTGCCCTTGAGGCGCCAGGCCGAGACGGCGGACCGTATCCTGAAAGAGAAACTCGAGCATGTGCTCCCCGGCGCTATGGCCGAGACCGCGGCGGACTGCTGGATCGTGATAGCGAGAGAGAACAACGACGACCCGATCATGAGGACGCTCTTTACGAGCGACATGCCTTACGCCAGAAGGATCGCGGCCTTCGTATTCATCAGAGACGAACGGTCCGGTGACGTCCGCCGCTTTTATGCCGGTCCTTCCAGCCCCGGGATGTCCGCGCTGTACGAACGTCCGGCGGCAGACGGCGATGATGGACTGTCCTGCGTCATACGCCTGGTGAAGGAGTTCAAGCCGAGGAATATCTCAGTCGGCACGAGTTCCCAGTTCGGGTTTTGCGACGGCCTTTCCGCCACCCTGCTCGAGGAGCTGAAAACGGCCCTCGCGGAGCGGGCCGAGGACTTCGTGAGCGGCGAGGACTTGTCTGTGATATGGCTAGAGAGCATGACCGATCTCGAACTGCGCCTCATGAAAACCCTGACCCAGGTCACCGCGGATATAATAAAGCTCGTATTCAGCAGTCGTTTCATAACCCCCGGCGTCACTACGACGACCGACCTGGAATGGCTCATGAGGGATTGCATATCGGATCTGGGTTTCATCAATTGGTTCGGTCCGGACGTCGATCTGCAAAGGCAGGGCGACCAAAGGACCCGGATATTCGAAGCGGCAGTCGAGCGCGGGGATCTGCTCCACTGCGACATAGGAATGGCTGGAAAGTACGCAAGACTCAGCACAGACATGCAATGGCTGGCCTACGTTTTCAGGCACGGCGAGACATCGCCGCCGAACGGCTTCTCCGAGCTGCTGAAGGCCGGAAATCGCTTTCAGGACATAGTCTGCTCCTTCTTCAAAACCGGAGAAAGCGGAAACGCCGTATTCCAAAAAGCTACTGCTCAGGCCGTATCGGAGGGAATGACCCCGATGCTCTACACTCATCCGCTCGGCACGTTCGGACACGGCGCGGGCCCGGCTATAGGGGTGTACAAAGACCAATCCGGATCCATCAAAGGCAGGGGCGAACGGCTGCTTCGCGCCGGAACATGTTTCGCGCTCGAGCTGAACGTCTGTTCGCGTATTGCGGAATGGGACGGTCAGAAGACCTTTGCGTATCTCGAGGAAAGCGTCTGCTTCGACGGAGAAAAAGTTACCTATCTCAGCGACTGCGGGAGACAGACCTCGCTGATCGAACTGCGGGGGCTCGCAGCGCCGTTCTGAGGAGGGCGGCAGTCGTCTTGAGCTTCGGCAGGCGGCTGTCAGCCCCTCTTTTTGATATGGAGCGGAATAGTCCGCGCCCGATTTTTTTCGAGTTCGGACGCACAGTTTTTTCGGGCGGTGTTTGGAATGATCACCGGTGTTATCTTCGACATAAAACGCTATACCCTTCACGACGGTCCGGGCATACGGGTCTCAGTCCACTTGAAAGGGTGCCCGCTGTCATGCTGGTGGTGCCACAACCCCGAAAGCCAGAGTTTCGCGCCGCAGCTGCTGTTCCGCCCTGAAAGATGTATCAGGTGCGGATACTGCGTCCCCGTCTGTCCGGCGCGCGCGATATCGGAAAAGATAGAAACGGACGAACTGCTCTGCTGTATTTCCGGGGAGTGCGCGGACGTATGCCCGGCGGGCGCCCGCGAAATATGCGGCAGACATGTAACAGTTTCCCGTGTCATGGATATTCTTTTGAAGGAGCGGATTTTTTTCGATCAGTCGGGAGGCGGCGTGACCTTGTCCGGAGGGGAGCCGCTCTGTCAGGCTGGATTTGTTCTGCCGCTGCTCGAGGAATGTAAAAAAAACGACATGCCGACCGCCGTCGACACCAGCGGGTTCGCCGGCTGGGACGTCATCGAAGCGACCCTCCCCCTGACTGATCTTTACCTTTACGACATAAAACACATGGACCCCGAGCTGCACAGGAAATATACGGGAGCGGACAACGGGATGATACTGGCAAATCTCGCGCGTCTGGGAGAAGCCGGTGCCAGGATAAACGTCAGGATCCCCTTCGTCCCGGGCGTGAATACAGATGAGCGCAACCTGCGAAACACCGGGGAATTCGTATCACGCCTGAAAGGCGTCGAAACGGTCAGCCTGCTGCCCTATCATACGGCGGCGGAGGGCAAGCACAGAAGATGGGAGATGGAATTCAAACTTCGCGGCGTCTATCCCCCCACCTCACATTCACTCGCGGCGGCGGCCGGCGTTATCGAAAAATATGGCGTAAAAACCGTGATAGGCGGCTGAATATTTCCGCACGGGATTTTGCCGTGATACAATTTACAACGATTATAATATAATTCGACCAGTGCCGTGAATGTGCCGCTGTGCAAGCGGCCGGTTTTCGTTTTTATAAGTGAATGTCTGTCAGGGACCATCGACGAGGAGGCAGGGCAATGAACGAACGCGTAGAGCGTCTCCGGAGGGAGAGTTTCGAAACCGCGCCCAGTTTTTCGGCGGAGCGGGCACTCATTGAGACGGAATTTTACAAAGAGAACGACGGGAAATACTCTATTCCGGTGATGAGAGGGCTCAGCTTCAAGAATATCTGCGAGAAGAAGACGATATACATCGGTCCCGATGAGCTGATAGTCGGCGAACGGGGCCCGAGGCCGAAAGCGGTGTCGTCGTTCCCCGAACTCACCTGCCACTCCGTCCGCGACCTTGAGATACTGAATTCCAGACAGATGCAGAGCTACGCTGTAGACCCAAAGGATATCGAGATATACCGGGAGGTCGTCATTCCTTACTGGAGAGGACGCAGCATGAGGGACAAGGCCTTTGCCCGTATGCCCCGGAAATGGCTCGATCTCTATCAGGCCGGCCTTTTCACGGAATTCGGCGAGCAGCGCGCTCTCGGACACACCGCTCTCGACGGCCTGATTTACGAGAAGGGCATGTACGACCTCAAGCGCGATATCGCACGCGCCAGGGAACGGCTAAATTTTCTCAGCGACCCGGACGCAGCGGCAAAGGACGACGAACTACAGGGAATGGACCATTCCTGCGACGCGGTGATAATATTCGCGGAGCGCCACGCGGAACTCGCCGGACAGATGGCCCTCGAGACCCCCGACCTGAAGCGCAGGCAGGAGCTGCTCAAAACAGCCGATGTGTGCAGGCGCGTTCCGGCATACGCGCCCCGGGACTTCTGGGAGGCCATCCAGATGTATTGGTTCGTGCACCTGGGGACCATAACTGAGCTCAACGGCTGGGACGCGATGAGTCCGGGACACCTGGACCAGCATCTCGAGCCGTTTTACAGGAAAGGGCTGGCCGACGGGACCCTCACCAGGGACTCAGCCAAAGAACTGCTCTCCTGTTTCTGGATCAAGGTGAACAACACCCCCGCGCCGCCGAAAGTCGGAGTTACCGCCGCCGAGAGCGGAACCTACAACGATTTTACCAATATCAACCTGGCCGGGCTCAGACGCGACGGCACGGACGGGTCATGCGAAGTCACCTATATAGCGCTGGAAACGGCGGACGAACTGAGACTGCTCCAGCCCCAGTGCAACATACAGGTGAGCGCCCGCACGCCCGAAAAGGTGCTGAAGGCGGCCGCGGAAGTCATACGGCACGGCATGGGGTATCCGTCCGTATTCAACGCCGACATGGTCATCCAGGAGCAGATGAGAACCGGAAAGACATTGGAGGACGCGCGGCAGGGAGGCACGAGCGGATGTATCGAGACAGGCTGCGCGGGCAAGGAAGCCTATCTGCTCCACGGCTATCTGAATACGCCTAAGGTGCTGGAACTCGCCCTGAACGACGGTACAGATCTGATGACCGGGAAAAGCATAGGGCTCAGAACGGGCGCTCCCGCAGATTTCAAGAGTTACGGCGAACTTTACGGCGCATTCGAAAGACAGCTTGAATACGTCGTCGACACCAAGATAGAAGCCGATAACTACCTGCGGGCGCGTTACGCGGAATTATTCCCCGCCACGTTCCTTTCGGTCCTGATAAGCGACTGCGTAGAAAAGGGCAGGGACTATTACGCGGGCGGCCCGAGGTACAACACCGACTACATCCAGTGCACCGGAATAGGCACCATAACGGACAGCCTGTCGGCGATAAAAAAGCATGTGTTCGAAGAAAAGAGGGTCTCTCTCGACCGTCTCGTCCGCGCCTGCGGCGTAAATTGGGAGAAAGAGGAGGCCCTGCGGCTGACCGTGTGGAACAAGACGCCGTTTTACGGCAATGACGACGACCGCGCGGACGACATAATGAGGGCGGTCTACGCGAGCCTGTTTGCCGCCATAGACGGCAAGCCGAGCATACTGGGACCGACCTATCACCTCAACATGCTCTCCACCACCTGTCACAACTATTTCGGGAAGATGACCGCCGCCACCCCCAACGGCCGTTTCAGGGGGACCCCGATATCCGACGGGACCTCCCCCAGCCACGGCGCGGACCGGAACGGGCCTACCGCGGTCGTCAAATCACTCGGCAAGATGGACCAGGTAAAGTCGGGAGGCACGCTTCTGAATCAGAGGTTCCTGCCGTCAGTCCTCGAAGGAGAAAAAGGCGTCGAGGGACTGGTGAGCCTCATCCGGACTTATTTCAGGCTTGGCGGGCATCATATACAGTTCAACGTCGTGGACGAGGCCACACTGCGGGAGGCCCAGAAAAACCCCCAGGAACACAGAGGGCTTCTCGTCCGTGTCGCCGGCTACAGCGACTATTTCGTCGACCTGGACGACTATCATCAGGAGGAGATAATCTCCCGCACCGCCCAGCAGACGGTATAGACGAAAATTATCGATAAAACCGCGGATACCGCGCCGGCCCCGCTGAAAGATACGCGGGGCCGGCGGTTCAAGGTCCAGGCGCTCAGATCGCGAACTCCGGCGCCTGAGCGCGGTAGTAATTGCGGAGAAATTCCTTGGTCCGGGGATTTTCTGGATTATAAAACACTTCTTTGGGGCTTCCCTG
>JAISWP010000070.1 GCA_031271065.1 Synergistaceae bacterium | reverse complement strand
AGCCACCCCCCCGAACCCTCATAATTATTTCCTTTCCCCCGCGGTTTTAAATAAAAATAAAAAAATGGGGTCGGGGTAACTGGTCCCCCACCGGAGTTTGAGGCGGAGCCTCAAGGTTTTGCCTGTGGTTCGAGGTTATCGGGAATGAGAAAACCCAGGAGATTTGCGCCGGCTAACCGCGCAACGCCCCTGGGCGCAACGGCTCGCGCCGCGAGCCGAAATGAAATTTGAACTACTCCGCGGCCGGGTACTCCGTGCAGAGCAGGCGGTACGCCGGTTCGTCCTCCTCTATGGTCGGAAACCGGCCCAGTTCCTCGAGAAAATAGTTATCCGTCTTGTCGTCGTTGCACATGGACACCTCTCCGAAGGCGACTTCGCCCGTGCCCGGCTCCACCGTTATCTCGTGAAACTCGTAAGGATAAAGCGTTATGCTTTCGCCCGGAGTGACCTTCACTTTCGTCCCGGCGGGGACGTAAAAGCGCCGCCCATCCATGTTGACCTCCACGTCGCCTGTCATGTCCTGTCTGCGCTCGTCGCGCGGATCGGCGTTGTAGACCCTCACTAGCAGGTTTCCTCCGCCCCTGTTGATGATGTCTTCCATCTTGTTCCAGTGGTAGTGCATCGGTGAAACCTGAGTTTGGAGTATACGAATGAGCTTTTCCGCGTAGGTCTTCTTATATTTTTCGTTGTGGACGTTTCCGTTGCGGATGGTGATGAGCGTGATGCCAAGATGTTCGTAGTCCCCCTGGCCGTAATCGGTGACGTCCCATCCCAGCAGGTTGTCGCGAATCTCGTCGTATTCTCGACCCTTCGTTTTCCACTCCTCGGGCGTCCAGCTCAAAAACGGGGGAAGCTTGAACCCTATTTTCTCCGCCAACCGCTCCATCTCCCTGATTTTCGCGTTTACCTCGGAACGTTTCACTCGTCATCCCTCCAACAGAGTTCGTTTGCGCCCGTCATCGGCCCGGACTAAAAATTCGCTCCACTTCCCCGAGAGTCGGGAAACTAGTCATAACGCCTCTTTTCATTACGGCGCAAGAAGCGGCTCTGTTCGCGAAATCAACCGCCTTGCGCGCTATATCCCGATTCAGTCCCTCGAAACCGCCATTTTTTATCACAAACGCCAAAAATCCGCCGAGGAAAGCGTCCCCGGCGCCGGTGGTGTCGAGCGCGCCGATGTCTGGGACGTCGGAGTGTCCCGCGTCTTCCGTCGTGTAAAAATCGGCGCCCCTTTTCCCCTGCGTGACGAGCACTACTTCTGCCCGGCCAGCCGGCCGCAGCAGCGATTTTGCGCCATCCGCGCCGGAAAGTCCCGTGACGAGCTCGAGCTCCTCCTCAGTGGCCTTGATTATCGTCGCGTATTCGAGCGGCAGTTGGAGGATTTTTTCGGCCGACGTCAGGGATTCATGGTTGTTCTCCCTATAATTGACGTCATAGGAGATCGCTTTGCCCAGCCCGCCGGCAAACTCCAGAACCCGGCGCTGCGTCTCGAACGTGACAGGGCCAGCCGATGCGTTCGACGAGACGTGCAGGACATCCGCGCCTTTTATCGAGTCGAGGTCGACATGACCGTACTCCAGCAGCTTGTCGGCGCCGGGGCGGTTCGCGAAACTGTACCCGCGCTCGCTGCCCTCGACGTTGACGAAGGTGAGCGCCGTGCCGCACGTCTTCACGGAGGATACGCCGGTCACGTCCACCCCGTAGCCGCTCAAGGTCGATTTGAGAAATTCGCCGAAAAAATCGTCGCCGACCGCGCCTATGAATTTGCCCGGCACTCCCAGTCTGGCCGCCGCTACGCACAAATTTGCGACGCTGCCGCCGGGACACGCCTGATAATTCAAATTTCCGTCCCCGGAGGACGGAACAGGAATGAAATCTATCACGGCCTCCCCGAGACCGACTATTCCCGCCATCGCGGATTTCCTTCCCCGGCGCACGCTTGGGAGTATGGAGACAGAGCCTCGCGGACGCAATCTTTGAGCAATTCCATCGGAGAAACGCTCAACCGTCCTCCGCGCGCCTTTTCGAATGAGCGCGGAAGGTATTGGCTCAGAAGCGAAAGGCCTATCCCGACACGCGCCAGATTACCCAGCAACTTCTTTACGCTCAGGTCGACCTCGGGAACCGGCAGGTAGTATCTGGCGCGATCGAAGAAGCTGTACCTCCTCTGGAGCCTCAGGCTTTCGGCGTCCCCGTGGTAGTGACCCTTCCAGTTCGAGTCGTCGGCCATCATGGCGGATTCGAGCGCCGCCGAGAAATTGCTCGGGTCTAGGGAATGAAGCGCGGCCAGTTCACGCTCTATATGTTCCAGGGCAATCAGGCCCTCTCTCATCGCGAACGTGAGACCTGGGCCAACTTTCAGTATCGCCACGCCATCCTCGACCATCTTCGAAAGCGACTCCGTCCGCTGGTAATCGGCCGAATGCCCCTCGAAAACGAGCGGGCGGCCTATATTCCTGAGCGCTTCGCACAGCTCCGAGGCGGCGCCTCTGTCGTAGTCGAATATCGTTTCACCGTTGAACTCGACCCCTGGCTGCACCACGAACGCTACCGTCCTTCCCCACGCGTCTTCCAGCCCATGTCTTTCAAAAGCCCTCTCGAAGGCCTCGTAGGATGCCCTGAAATCGGACGGAGAGGTCGGCGTGAGCCCGTCCGATTTCTCCTCCTGAGCGCCGCCCGGAACAGGAACCTCGCTGCCTATCACGTATACGGGTTTTGAGGCCGGAACGAGACGCGCCCTCTTTTTGTAAGCTTCCTCCGCGACGGCGCAGAGGCTCGCGCCGCGCTCGGCAATTATGTCATCCGGCAGTACCTGGGAACTTGGGTCGCAGCTCAACCTCATGCTGGTGTCGAGGTGGATTTTCGTGAAACCGGCCTCGACGTAGGCGCCGACCAGTTCCGCGGCGCGTTTCATCGCCTCGTCCTCCGGCATGTCCTTCCAGACGAGCGGCCCCAGATGATCGCCGCCCAAGATGAGGTTCTCCCCGTCGAAGCCGGAGCGCGACGCGATGTCCCGGACGAATGCCGCGAAATCGCCGGGCCTCATTCCCGTGTATCCGCCGTACTGGTTGACCTGGTTCGACGTCGATTCGATCAAAAGCGGGCGGTTTTCGCGCCGCGCGTGATCCATGGAAGCTTCCAGAACTATAGGGTTGGCGCTGCATACGGAATACACGCCGGCGCTTTTTCCATTTTCGCGGTCGCGGGCGAGTCCGGAGAAAAAAGAGCTCGCGTCCATCGTCATGCCCTTCCTTTCGACAGGCAGGCCGCCAGTTTGCTTTTAACGAGCTCTTTGACGGCGACGCGAGCCGGCTCGCCAAATTTTTTGGGGTCGAACGTCTCCGGGTTCGCGGCAAGATATTCTCTCACGGCTTTCGTGTAGACGCCGCGCAATTCCGTGGCGAAATTGACCTTCGCCATTCCGAGCCCGACGGCGCGGCTCACAATTTCGTCCTCGAGCCCGGAAGCTCCGTGCATCACGAGCGGTATTGCGACAAACTTTCTCGTCGCCGTTATGAGATCGAGATCCAGTATCGGCGCAGTGTTGTAAAAACCGTGCGAGGTGCCTATGGCGATTGCGAGGGACGAGACACCGGTACGAGACGCGAAATCGGCCGCCTGAGCCGGGTCGGTGTATTTGATGGCTCCGGCGTGGGTATCGTCTTCCTTGCCCCCGACTATTCCCAACTCCCCCTCGACAGGGACGCCCTTATCTCCAGCGGCTTTGCAGACGCGGGCTGTCAGCGCGACATTTTCCTCGTAGGACAGTTTGGATCCATCGATCATGATGGACGAATAACCGGCCTCCAGGCATCGCGCAGCCAGCTCGAAACTGGAGCCGTGGTCGAGGTGCAGCGCCACGGGGATACTGGCTTCTTCTGCGGCGCTGCGCGCCATGCCGGCAAAATATCCCGGCCCCAGGTAGTTCAGCGTGCCTGGAGTAGTCTGTATTATAACCGGAGCGCGGCACTCCTCCGCCGCGGCGATAATGGCCCATACCATCTCCGCGTTCTCCGCGTTGAACGCCCCCACCGCGTAGCCTCCGTTTGCGGCCCTATACAGCAAATCCTTCGTCGTTGCGTACATTACGGCGCCCTCCGTCCGAGTCAGGCTT
>JAISWP010000277.1 GCA_031271065.1 Synergistaceae bacterium | reverse complement strand
TCCACTCGTCCGCGCTTCCTCCGCAGGCTTCCTCCGCGCGGGCCACGGAAGACGCGACGCGCCACAGCATATCTTCCGGGGTTTCGATGATGGCTCCTTCGTCATTCTTTCGGAGGTATCTCTTTTCAAGCACATATCGGGCGTTTTCGGAAAAACACGCCTTTACCTTTTCCACTGGATCATCCCCCTATGAACGTTCGATAATTTTCAATATAGTGTCTGCGGCTTCAGTCAGGTCCGAACAGGCATATGCCGCGCCCGACTCCTTCAGCTCGCCGCGGGAAAAATTTCCCGTAGCCACCCCTATACCGGTCACTCCGGCGGCGGAAGCCGTCTTCATATCTATATCGGTGTCACCTGTGTAAAAGGCGTCCTCCGGGGCGGCCTCCAGACGGCTCAATGCCTCAAGCAGAGGCTCTGGATGCGGTTTGGGATTTGCCGCGTCCTCGAGCCCCACAACCACGTCGAGCAGGTCCGCGATGCCGCTCTGCTCCACCGCCAGGCGGGCGAAATGTCTGTTAGTCACGACCCCCGTCCTGACTCCCTTCGACCTCAGAAGCAGAAGAGCGCTCCTTGTATCCGGGAACTCCCGGAAACCGGACATCTCCGCAGACCTGAAATTGTTCCTGTAATAATCCAGCCACTCCTGCTCAAAACGCCCCCACAGCTCGACCCACTCGTCTTCTATGGGCAATCCTATCAGGGACTTCATCTCCTGGTGCGTGACGGGCCGCAGATCAAACCTGCCGGCCAGGCGGTTGGTGCACTCGGTGATGATATAGCTGGTGTCCATCAGCGTCAGGTCGAAGTCGAACAGCGCGGCGGACCGCCCTTTTCCGCGTGACCGGTCAGCCATTCCGCGCCTCGTTCATGTCGTCCCTGCTGAATATGACCGACGATCTTTCCGTCTCCCACACCCGCACCGCATCGAGGGAACAGTTCGGGCCCTCAAGCAGCGGATCGAGCTTTTCGAATACGTAACGCGCGATGTTCTCGGCGGATGGCTGCGGGATTATGTCGTTGAGATACGCGTGGTCGAATTTCGATATGATCTCCGCTCCGACGATCTCCTTGACCCTGACGAAGTCCATTATCATTCCCTCGTCATCGGGGCGGCCCTTTATGTCGACAGACATCCTGTAGGTATGACCGTGGAGCTTTTCGCACTTGCCGTGATATTGCATCAGCCTGTGCGCCGCGTCGAAGGTGAACTCCCTTCTCAGTATCATATAAACGTCAACCTCGTTTCCGTCATTTATCTCAGCCGTCCGGGGCCGGCTCACACATTATAAACGATTATCACTCATTGCATATCGAAGTCAAGCGTACCCTGCATGGGCGGGGAAATTCCGCCCAGACCCATCATCTCGGCCATGAGAAGAGCGGACCGCACGGCCTTGTCTGAGACGCAGTTGTTGAAAAGCATATATATCTTTTTGCTGTCATCGCCGGAAAACGCCAGATGTTTCGCCTTTTCGGCCCATTCGGCGAGCTCCGAGCGGGCGTACTCGTAGTCGAATCGCTCGTGCACGGAAGCGCGGGGGCTGCTCCAGCCCCGGCGGTTTCTCCCGTGAAAACGCGCGACGGCGCCCCACTCCGCCGTGAGATGCCACTCCGGCGGGACGGTCCATCCCATTGCGGGTTCGTCCACCGCCGTACAGGCTATATTCTGATCCTTCAGGGTATCCAGGAACCTGCGCCTGCTGCCGGGCTCAAACCACGAATTGTTCCGCACTTCCAGGGCAAGAGGAATGGGGCCGGACATTTCGCGCAGACGCCTGATATAAGCCAGGGCCTCCCTAGAAAACCTCCAGTTCGGGGGGAACTGAAACAGCAGATACGCCAGTTTTCCGGAGGAATTAAGTATTCCCACTGGTTTTATAAATTCCTCGAAGAGACGGACCCTCTGATCGTGGGTCAGATCCTCCCTCCTCACCAGCGAGTCCCCGGGACGGCTTCTCAGTTCGTTTTTAAGCCAAGGGGGCAGGGATGAGAATTTGGCACGGTGAAATGTGAAAAGGGAAAAGGACTTCACCCCGAAAAGGAAATTCCGGGGCGTTCCGGCGACCCACCTGAAGGCGTTCTTCGCGTTCGGCAGGGCATAGTAGGTGGAATCCACCTCCACAATATCGAAACATGACGAATAATACGCCAAGCGTCCCGCGGGGGTGTTCGCGGACGCGGGATAAAAGCCGCTCGCAAGCAGCGTCCGGTCCGTCCAGGAACAGATGCCGATCCGCACTTCCCTCGTCATGCCGCGCCCCCCGAGCGTGCAAAATGATTTCAAGGCGCCGCCCGGAGGATTCGCCGCCGGGCAGTCCCGGCCGATTTTCCGTTCAAGGGGAAGAGTTTCGTAAGCCGGGTTCTGTCGTGTCCAGTCATTTATCTGCGCGATCGTACCCGGGAGTCGGCGGGCCGCTTCATCCTCCCCTATTCGATCTTGCTCCGGGTGGGGTTTGCCAGGCACGCGCGTCGCCGCGCGTCCGGTGAGCTCTTACCTCGCCTTTTCACCCTTGCCGGTCG
>JAISWP010000203.1 GCA_031271065.1 Synergistaceae bacterium | reverse complement strand
ACCCGGGCGGTGATTATGCGCCTGGTGTTGACCTGGTGGATCCGCACGGCAGTGACGGGCTCGACCGCGCGGACAAGCCCCGCGTCTATGGCAAAAGGAGCCACAGCCGCCGATATATTGCCGCAGTTCGACATGAAATCCACGTTCTCGTCCGCAAAACTCACCTGAGCGAATAAATAGTCCACATCAGCGTCCTCTCTCGATGGAGGGCCTATTATAGCTAATTTGCTGGTGAGTACATCCGCTCCTCCCAAACCGTCTATCTGTCTGAGATCGGGACTGCCGAAAATTTCCCGGATATATCTGTCGCGAAGTACCGGGTCCCCCGGAAGGTCATTCGACATCAGAAATATCCCTTTGCTTGTGCCGCCGCGCGCTATGACACAATTCAGCGGAAACATGTCTCTATGCACTTCGTACCTCCTTCAATAACGCCTCAGCGCGTTCGCCCTCAGCATATCGCCGAATAGGTTCCGGGATTTCTGTGGCTCAGATAGGGTATTTCGCGGCGATACCCGTCGACGTCGTCCAGGTCGATCTCACCGAGCACTAGCGCCGTCCCCCTGCCGGCGGCCTGCGCTATGATCTTCCCCCGCGGCGACAGTATCCTGCTTTCGCCGAACAGATGAAGGTTTTCGCTTTCCTGCCACGCGTTGACGGCGGCTACGTAAAATACGTTTTCATTGGCGCGCGCCGCGGACACCAGACGAAAGACGTCGATGTCCTGAACCCGCCAGGCGCAGGGCACAAAGATGAGCTTCACTCCCTGGAGCGCCATTATGCGAGCGGGTTCCGGGAAATTTATATCATAGCAGATTAAAATTCCAATTCTGCCGTATGGGGTATCGAATACCGGGTATCGCCCGTCCGTGGCGAAGTACGCTCCTTCGCCGTCGGCGCCCCCGAACACGTGATTCTTGTTATACACTCCCATCAGGTTCCCGTCGTCCGCGATTAAAAGAGCGGCGTTGTCCAAAATGCGAGTTCCATTTTTTTTAAGGGACATGGGAGCTATGATGTACAGCCCGAGACGTTTGGCGAGAGCCCGCAGTTCACCCACGAACGCGCCGCTTGGAGTCTCCGCGAGATCGTACATTCTGTCCCCGAGTATCCCGAGGTTGTAGCCTGTAAGAAACGTCTCCGGAAGACAGACGAACTTGGCGCCTTTTTCCGCCGCCTTCTCTATCAATGCCGCGGCGGCGTCCATGTTGCGCCTCTTTTCACCGAGCGCGCTTTCGAGCTGGGCCAGAGCTATCGTGAACTTCATGGCGTCACTCCGTTTCCGGCGCTCCCCGCATGAGGAGCCAATAGAGAATTATCGCCACTATGGTGCCGACAAACCAAGCCGCGTCATAAAGTATCACCAGGTCCTGGAAAAGGAGACCGAGAAACGGAAGCGTCACAGCGGCAGTGAACGAAATCATGGCGTTCGGGTTGACTCCTCCCGAAATTTTTGCGTGGAGCATCGCCGCTATCGCCGCGCAGTAAGCCGCGAACGCGAAAAGTACCGTGCGTACCGGAAGCCCCAGTTTGCAGACCGAACCGGTCCAGCTCGCCGGGCCCGCTATCGCGAGAACCAGAAGCAGAACGGCAGCGGCGGCGTGGACATTTCTGGTCGGCCCGTTCCTGCCCGCAAGCGATTTATAGGAGTATCTGCTGTCGCGTAAGTACAGGTCCTTTACCTTGAGGTCCATTTTGCTGATGAGGAAATAGTTGCTGATACAGATGCCGGCAATCGGACCGAGGAACATCGAACCGCCTATCAGGAACAAGTTCATATATGCGCTCAGGTCGCTCAGAAGACGCCAGGGCTGTATAGCTACGGATATTATTCCGAGCAGGACGACAGCTTTTTTATAGGTGAGCAGACCGCCCGAAAGGTACGCGAGGTCCATGGACGGAGAGAGCGCGTTCGCGGCGGTATTTGTGGTGAGCGTCGCGAGCATGAGAAACAGCATGGATCCTATGACGAAAAACGGGCTGCCGACCTTTGCGGTGAGCGCGATCGGATCCCACACGGCTTCGCCGAAGATGACCACGGTCGCGGAAGTCACAAGGGAACCTACCATAGCGAGCGCTATCATTCCGCTCGGGATGCCTATCAAAATCGACTTTGTGGAGTCTTTCTGGTTTGAAGCGTACCTGGTAAAGTCGGTGCAGTTGAGCGTCAGCGGACCCCAGTAGCCGACGTTCGCGGTGAGCGAGGGAATGAAGAACGCCAGGAACGCGCCCGTCGTAGCGAATGAACTCGGCGCCGTCGCCATCGGCCCGAAGGTGTTTCCGGCGGTCCGATACGCCCAGATCAGCAGGAATGCCATCCAGAATACGAGGAACGGAGCCGAAGCTGATTCGAGTATCTTGAGGGCGCCTATTCCTTTCACGAGGACAAAGATGTTCATGATCCAGAAAATCACGAAACTTACCCATATACCGCCTGAAAAATTCTGCCACGCCGGGATCAGTATCGTGAGCACGGTATTTATCGCCGAGCCGCCTATCCACATCTGTATTCCGAACCATCCGGCCGCCACCATCGCCCTGATCACCGCGGCCACGCTCGCCCCGCTGAATCCAAACGCGGACCTCCAGTACACCGGCGAAGGTATGCCGTATTTGGCTCCCGCGTGGCCGTTCAGTATTATCGGGATGGAAATTATGACGTTCGCCAATAAAATGGTAAACATCGCCTGAACGAGGTTCATTCCCCCGGTCATCAGTCCTGAAGCCAGATAATAGGTTGGGATCCCTATGTCCATCGCCACCCACAGGGCTATCATGTTGTAAAGTGACCATGTCCGTTTTTCCTGAGGCACTGGTAATAGTTCGTTCGCTAATTCCTGATGCTCAGTGGCCATAACGTTTACCTCCTTATCAGAGTTAGAACTCCTCTTCGCCGATTGCATAGCGAAGACCGGGGGTACTTTCGGCGGTCAGTTCAGAAGAAGAGCTAGTACCGCTTTCTGCGCGTGAAGCCGGTTTTCAGCCTGATCGTAGACTATGGAATGCGGGCCGTCGATGAGCGCGTCCGTCACCTCCTCGCCTCTTGACGCCGGAAGCGGGTGCATATAGCAGGATTTTTTCTTCGCCAGATCGAAGTGTTTATCGGAAATCCGCCAGTCTTCCCTGAACTGGGCACGGTATTCCCTGTCTCGTTCCTTCGGCATAGAGCAGCTTCCCCAGCTTTTGGCGTATATCACATCCGCGTCCGCGGCGGCCTCGTATATGTCGTTCGTTATGGACAATTTGGCGCCGTTGTCCGCGTAATTTTTTTCCGCGAACGCCATGTACTCCTCGTCGAGCTCGTAGCCTTCAGGGTACGCGAGAGTGAGGTCGGCTCCGAGCAGGCTGCACGCTATCAGCATCGCCTGCGGGACTCCGGGGGATTTCACTCTGTCCGCGTAAGCCCAGCTCATGACGATTTTGCCGCGTTTCCAATTTTCCCCGAGTTTTTCCTGGATGGTCATGATGTCGCCCATGCACTGGCAGGGGTGCTCCTTGTCGTCAAGTCCGTTTATCACGGGGATACTGGCGGACCGGGCTATCTGGTTCATGATATCGCGGGCCATCCCATACTTCTCGAGATCGTAGAGTCTGACCATGAGCCCATGAAGGTAGCGCGACACGACCAGTCCGGTGTCCTCCCACGTTTCCTTGTTTTTGCGCTGCATGTTTTCTTCCGTGTAGTACTGCGCGTGTCCGCCGAGTTCCGTCATGCCGGTCTCGAATGAAATGCGCGTGCGCGTGGAAGGCTGCGCGAAGAGCATCCCGAGGCTCTTGCCTTTGAGCACCTCGTGAGGCTGTCCTATAGCGTTCTGCATCTTGAAGCTGAACGCTACGGCGAGGATGGTCTCGATTTCCTCCTTCGAGTAATCCATCAGAGTTATGAAATCCCTGCCTCTTAAATTTGTTTTCAACGATACTGTCTCCTTTCGTTTTCTAAATCAGTCGTCAAACTACGGCCGGCTTGATGAATCTGCCCTGATATCCTTCACGTTCCCCGCGCTGAGTGACTATGCGCCCTCTGGAGAGCGTATGCGCGATGCGATGGGAGAACGAGAAGCGCTCGAAGATGGAAGCGCTGTCGGATGACTTAGTCTTCATATCGGTTGTTTTCATCGACCACGATCCAACCGGTTCGAGTATCGTCAGATCCGCGTCGAGCCCTACTTTGACCGCGCCTTTCTGACTCAGGCGAAAGACCTCGGCCGGGCTGCCCGAAGTAATGCGGGCCAGATGTTCGTAGGTGAGTTTTCCCTCGGTCACGAGGTTGGCCATGAGGAGAAGCGAGAACTCCAGACCCGGCATTCCGTCCACTGTCCTCCATATATTGCCTCCCCGCTCTTTTTCCTCCTTTCTGTATGGCGCGTGGTCGCTTCCGATGAAATCCACCATCGATGAGCAAAGACCTTCCAGCAGCCTCTCTTTAGCCTCGGGAGACCTGAGCGGCGGTTTTATACGGGCGAATACCCCGCAGGGAGCCGCGTTTTCGTAGTCGAGCATCACATACTGCGGGCAGCTCTCGGCATAAATATCCACGCCGTCTCTTCTCGCGTCCCTTATCATTTCAAGGGCTTCCCTTGTGGATGTGTGGCATATTATGGTTCTGCAGCCCGTCTCCCCGGCCGCGGCGATAACCCTCCTCACAGCCGCGGTTTCGGCTTCGGCGGGCCTGGATCTCTCCCAGGAGGCGAGGTCGGCCAGTTCCGACCCGGAAAGCTCGCGAACGAGGGGGGCGATTACCGAATTATCCTCGGCATGTACCGCGAGAGGCAATGACGTCCCGGCCGCCGCCTTCATCACGCGGCGAAGAGAATCGTCGTCCTCCGCGCACAGGCCGAAAAATTCTTCCTCTCTCCCCTTCGGAGGAGCCATCATAAAAGTTTTGAAGGCAACGGCTCCGGCTTTGGCCAGATCGGCCATCACACTCAGGTTGTCCGCGCCCGCGCCCCCGTACAGGGCGACGTCTACGCACGAAGCGCCTTCCAGTTCCCTCCTGCGCGCCTTGAACGCCTCCACGGTCGACGCGGGAGGTTTAGCGACCGGCATCTCGAGGATCGTGGTGACTCCGCCGCAGGCCGCCGCAAACGTACCCGAGGAAAAATCTTCTCTATGTGAGAACGCTCCTCCTCTGATGTGGACGTGGGTGTCGATCATCCCGGGGAGAACTATCGCGCCGCCGGCATCCAGGTAGTTCATGGCTTCGACGCGGGGAGATATCTCCCAGACAGCCTCTTCCCTTATCCCGATATCAGCTTTCAGCAGCCCCTCAGGCGTGACCACGGCGCCTCCCCGTATACACAGGTCGTTCATTTGACGGGCCTCGGGACGCCGATGTAATCCAGCATCATCATCGCGGCGGATTTGCCGTGCCTGACGGCTTCGACCACCGTCGC
>JAISWP010000188.1 GCA_031271065.1 Synergistaceae bacterium | reverse complement strand
AATTGACGGTAATCTGGGTCTCGTTGGAATCCTGATGGAGGCGAATTTCCCCAAGGGGGGGAATGTAGGAAGCGTGAAACTTGTCAAAATTATCGGTCATAACCGCGGAGATTTTAAGGATATGGAAAACCTCAATGTATCAGGCGGCATACCGCACGACGGAAGTTTTGCCTTGGTAGATGCAGCTACTGCCGAGCGTTATGGCAAAAACACCCCTGTTTCAAACAGCATGAAGCTGATACTTTACATAAAAGATAATGGTGTGGAAGGTTTTGATCTGGACGTGGCACCAGGCTCCATCGTCGATCCTGTCGGGGTCTCTTCATCGCCTGAAAGCGGCGGCGGCTCCGGCGGATGCTCTGCCGGGTTCGGGCTGCTGCCGGTGCTGGGCGCTCTCGTCCTCCTGAAAAGAAAGCGCGGCTGACGGCCGCCCCGGGGTAAGCTCAAAAACAAGCATTGCTGAAACGCTAAAAAAAGAGAGGCTGCCGGTGAACCGGCAGTCTCTCTTTATTATTTATTATCCCGCCAAGCCGCGCGGCGTTTTTGACTTTATTTTGCCATAAGGGACTTGCCCGCCGAGAACGACTTCGCCGCCGGCTCTCCCACCGAGTAGTAATACCCGCCTCCGGCCAGCGGCGCGTAGGCTATCGGAGACAGCCTGCCCATATCGGCTACGTTGTTTCCGTCGAGGTACTTTTCGTCGACCCAGGAGGCGAGGACTTCCCCGACAAAGAGATCGTGGCTGCCTATGTCCAGCCTGCCGATCAGCCTGCACTCCATGCACACGGGAAATTCCCTTATCACGGGCGCGTTCACGAACTGACCCCGGGACGAGGTGAGATTGGCCGCCGCCAGTTTGTCGGTGTTTTTCCCAGAGACCATGCCGCAGAAGTCGGCTATTTCCGCCTGAGACGAACCGGGGACGCAGACCGTGAACTCGCGCCTCGCGACCAGAGCGGCGTGGGTGTATCTCTCGGGGCGCACGGATATCTGTACCGCCGGAGGGTCGCTCGAGCATATCCCAGCCCAGGCCAAAGTCGCCAGATTCGCCTTACCCTCCGCGTCGTACGTGCCGCACAGCACAATCGGCGTGGGCATAATCGCCGCCACCGCTCCCGTATTGCGTTTCCCGAACACGCTCATCCTCTCCTTTCAGCCAGCTGATTCAGTTTGATCATGCCTTCGCCGCGTCCGCGCCCCTGTTCGTTTTGACGAAATAGACGAAGGCTCCGGCCAAGAACACAGAACTCACTATGCTCAGCTTGATATCGTGATGAATAGCGGTCAGGGCGGCCGCTCCCATAGCCACCCTCTCCCAAGGCCTGAGCATCCGGAACGCCCATCCCTCCAGAGCGGCGGCAAGCGCCACCACGCCCAGGAACGCCGAGACGGCCAGAACGGCCAGGTCGAACGGAACGACGCCCTCCAGCAGCAGCATCGGGTTGTAGACGAACACGTAGGGCAGAAGATAGGAGGCAAGAGCTATGCGGGTGGCGGTGATACCCGTCTTGGCGGGGCTCGCCCCGGCGATGCCGGCCCCCGTAAACGCCGCGAGGCAGACCGGCGGCGTGAGGTCGGCCATTATCCCGAAGTAGAATACAAAGAGGTGGGCCGCTATCGGCTTCACGTTCATCCCTATCAGAGCCGGAGCTATTATCGTGCTGCACACTATGTAGTTGGCGGTAGTCGGAAGCCCCATGCCCAGAACGAGCCCGGCAATCATGGACATTATCAGCGTCGGAAGCAGCATTCCGCCGGAGATGCTGATTATGTTGTTTGATATATTGAGGCCCAAAGAGGTGAGCGACGAAGTTCCCACGACGAAACCCACGAGGGCGCAGGCCATAGCGACCCCGAGCCCGCCGCGGGCGCCCTCGGTGAACGCGTTCACGATTTTATCGAAGCTCATCCTGGTATGAGGACGAAGGAAACTCACGGCGAACACCGAGACTACCCCGGTGAACCCGGCCTTGAGGGGCGTGTACTTCATCAAAAGAGCGGCGATGATGACCACTATAGGGATGAGAAGGTGCCCGTCCCGTTTCAGAACATCAGCCACGATGGGAAGCTGCTCCTTCGGCAGCCCCTTGAAGCCCGACTTCATCGCCCTTATGTGGACGTTCGTGAAAATCGCGCTGTAGTACAGGACGGCCGGAATCACCGCCGCCGCCGCGATGGTGAGGTACGGTATGCCCAAAAACTCGCTCATAATGAACGCTCCCGCGCCCATTATCGGAGGCATCAGCTGCCCGCCCGTGGACGCGCATGCCTCGACAGCTCCGGCGTAGTAGGGGGGATACCCCACCCGCTTCATCAAGGGGATGGTGAACGTCCCGGTGGTGGCGACATTGGCGACGGAGGACCCGTTGATCGTCCCGAGCAGCCCGGAGGCTACCACGGCGACCTTGGCGGGGCCGCCCGGAGAGCCGCCGGCTATGGCGAGGGCCAGTTCGTTGAAAAATCTCGCGCCGCCGCTCTCCGAGAGGAACGCGCCGAATATTATGAACACTATGACGAAGGTGGACGACACCCCCAGCGCCACTCCGAATATACCCTCGGGAGTCAGGTACATGTGCTGTATGATCCTGCTGACGCTGTATCCCCTGATCTGGAACATCCCCGGCGCGTAGTTGCCGAAATAGCAGTACGCCAGGAAAAACAGCGCGAGGAACGGCAACACGTTGCCGACGACCCTGCGCCCGCCCTCGACTATGAGGACGATAGCGGCGACGCCGAACCATATCTCGTAAGGCAGCGGAGCTGCGCCCCGGCGCGCTATGACGCTGAAAAATACCGCGATGTAGGCGGACAAAGCTCCGGCCGCCGCGGCCAATATCCAGTCATACCACGGCGCGCTGGTTTTGGAACCCCGCCTCGTGGCGGGATAAAGCACGAACACCGCGGCTGCGGCGAACATGAGGTGTACGGAGCGCTGAGTGACGACCTGCAGAGTGGTGAACCCGGCGGAGTACAGGTGAAAGAGCGTCATGGCGCACAGCCAGACGGTGATGATCCTGCCCTGCCAGCCGGACAGACGCCGGAAACGGCTTTCTGCGTCGTATTTTTCTATAAGGCCGGTTACCGCGGCCTCATCGAGAGAAACAGAGTCGATGAGGCCGCCGTTTTTTCCTTCGGCCACTATTTAATCACGCCGATCTCTTTGTAGTAACGCTCGGCGCCCGGATGAAACGGTATTTTGATGACCCCGACCTCGGAAGCGTCCATAAAGGACATGTTGGCCGCCACGCTGACCAGGTCCTGCTTGCTGTCGTAGAGGGCCTTAGTCATCTGGTA
>JAISWP010000145.1 GCA_031271065.1 Synergistaceae bacterium | reverse complement strand
CTGGCGGACATGCTCACGATACGCGAACATCTGGGCGGTCTTGCCGGCAGGAAACTCGTCTTTATGGGGGACACGAGAAACAACATGGGCAGCTCTCTCATGATAGGCTGCGCCAAGCTGGGGCTTCACTACGTGGCCTGCGGGCACGAGTCCCTGCTGCCCTCGGCGGAGATGACGGAAGATTGCAGAAAGATGGCCGGGGAATCCGCGTCCGGCGCCACCGTCTCGCTGGTCACCGATCCGAAAAAAGCCGTGGAAGGGGCCGACGTGATCTACACCGACGTATGGTATTCCATGGGCGAGGAGGACAAGGCCGCCGAACGCCATGCGCTGCTCCTGCCGTACCAGGTCAATATGGATCTTTTCAGGTCCACCGGGAAAAAGGATACGATATTCATGCATTGTCTCCCGGCTTACAAGGGCGTGGAGGTCACGGAGGACGTGTTCGAGGACCATCGCTCGGTCGTCTTCGACGAGGCGGAGAACAGGATGCACACGATAAAAGCGGTGATGGCCGCGACCATAGGAGACTTATAAGGAGGTCTGTGCGGGTTTTCTTTCCGGCGCGCCTCTTTTGACGAAGCGCCGCGCGGCCTTGGCGGCGCGGCGCTTCAAATATGCTATGGTTTAATTCATGATGATATAGTATCATTGTAACTCGGGTTTCAACATCAATCTCGAGAGGGGGTAAAGAGATGAGAGTCATGCTCGACGGCACTCCGCTCGCCATCAGCGGGGACGTCATCGACGAGGGCAAGGAAGCGATCTATGAAGCCGCGAAAAAGATCGCCCTGTCGAATAACAGCGTCATCGTCAAAATAGCGGTCGATGGAGTTTCGATAGAGGACGAGGACGCTTTCTTTTCGCTCTCGGGCGGCATAGACATACAATTTTCTTCCCAGCCGGTGATAGATCTGGTGCGCGAATCCGTGTCGGAGGGCGAGAAGTACATGCCGGCCCTGGTCAAGGGACTCCAGGGCATTGCCACGATGATAGAGGAGAACAATGAAACCGGCGCTAAAAACTCGTTCTCCCAGGCCATAGACGGCATCAACTGGCTCATCTCCGTCTTTGCCAGGAGCTGCGCGCTTTTAGGCATAAACGCGGACGATCTCAAGTCCGGAAAATGGTCGCAGGATTCGGCGGAGCTCAACAGGGTACTCGAGGAGATGATCTCCGTAATGGAGAGCGGCCGTCTGATGAGGCTTGCGTATATAATCCGGGAAAATCTGGTCCCTGTCGTACAGAAATTCTCGGCCTACTGGTCGGAGATAGCTTCGCAGCTGGATAGTCCCCTTCACTAAGATATCGAAGCCATAATCTTTTCAAGTCGGGGGGTATGTGTTCGTGTCGGTGAAGAAGGGTCTGTCCGTCTTCCTTCTCCTGAGTTTTGCCATAGGCGGCGCGGTGCTCTTGTACAGCGTCGACAGGAGTTCTTTTCTGATATTCAGACAGGCGAGCGGGCTCAAGCTCTGGATGGCGTTCCTGCTGGTCGCGGGGACCTGGCTGCTCGACGCGCTGAAGCTGCTGCTTCTGACCCGCGCCGCGGGGGAGAACATTTCATACGGGCTCTCCCTGGAACTGACCTGGATAAATTATTTCGGGGCCGCGATAACGCCAATGCAAAGCGGCGGCGGCCCGTTCCAGATGTACATCATGTACCACAGCGGGATAAGCGTGGGAAAATCCGCGGCCATCACGATCGTCCGCACGATATTGGTCATGCTGATACTGGGGATGATGATTCCCTTCACCGTCATGATGGACGGGGATATGCTCCAGTTCGGGTGGGGGGCGCGGGGTTTCGTATTCTACGTCGTCATACTGATATCGGCGGTGTGGCTGGCCCTTGTAATCAGCATAGTGCGCCCCGAGCTTGTAAAACGCCTCGCCGTCCGGATCATCATGCTGCTGAAAAGACTTGGCCTGCTGAAGCCGGAATGGGTCGGAAAGATATTGACGTTCGTGAGCCGCGAGATCGACCTGTACAACGAAAATTTACGGGCGTTCATGACCACCGGCAGACGGTATTTCATCTTCGGGGTTTTCGCGGCCTTCCTGCAGATAATAGTTCAGCTCTCCGTCATGCCCTGCATAATATGGGCGTTCGGGATGCCGGTGCTGTATCCGCAGTGCGTGCTGGCGCAGGCTCTGTTTCTCTTTCTGCTGTATTTCATCCCCACTCCGGGCGGCAGCGGAGCGGCGGAGGGGGGCGCGGCGCTGGTGTTCAGCATATTCGTGCCCTGGAACGTGGCCGGGATGCTGGGGGTCGGCTGGCGCTTCCTTACGGAGTATACCGGCATACTTCTCGGGGCGGTGGTGGCCGTGAAGCGGATAGGCTGGAAACTGGCGAATCAGATAATGGCCGAGGACAAGGCGGGGAAATCGGCCGGAGACTCCTCGGACGGAGGGCCTCCGGCTGGCTGATGACTGAAATTCTGTTCAAATACAGGGGGCTCGTCTGGGGTCTTTTTGCCTTGGCTGTACTGATATTTCCCGTATATCCGTCGACGTCCAGGCTGATTGCTGGCGTGCCCTTAGTCGCCGCCGGGCAGCTGCTCAGGTTTTGGGCCGCCGGCGTGATACCGAAGTACAGGACCCTTGTGGTGGGCGCCCCCGAACTGATCAAATGGGGTCCTTACGCGTGGATGCGAAACCCCCTTTACGCCGGCAACGGCATAATGGGCCTCGGGTGGGCGCTGATGGCGGGGTGGGCGTGGGAGGCGGCTTTCGCGGCGGTTTACACGGCGCTCTATGTCCTGACGATCATTCCCCACGAGGAAAAATTCCTTCAGGACCGGTTCGGCGGCGAGTACATACAGTACAAAAAAACGACCCCATCGCTCTTTCCCGCGCTGAACGGATTTGGGGACAGGATCGCAAGGAGCGCGGAGGGGTTTGACGCGAAAAAATCCTGGTTTATGGAGCGTCATTCGCTCAGGATGAATATCGCGGTCACCGCGCTGGTTCTGGCGCGCCTCTATTACGTATCGGGATAAAAACCATTTACTGCGCCGCTCAGGTCTATCGTCATTCCGTCCTCGGCAGCGGTTACTTTGGTCCCTGGTAAAGATAGTTTCCGGGATATCTCCCCGCTCCCCATGTCCAGCAGTTCGTTTCCCATGTGCGTTATTACCGCCGCGCGCGGGCGTATACGCGCTAAGAGCGACTTCGCGTCGGAGAGCGACATGTGGTTCAGCCTGGGGCGCGGGAGCAGGAGCGCCGTGTTGATGACGATCAGCTCGCAGTCTTTGTAGCGTTCCGGGAAATTTTCAAGGGGGGACGTGTCGCTGACCAGCCCCCAGACCGGCAGTCCCGATCCTCTGAATATCAGACCGTAGCACTCTACTCCGTGGTGGGAGTGGAGCACCGATTCGACCGATACGCCCGCGGCCGGTTCGAAAATTGCCCCGTCCGAGTGCAGCGCTATTTTTTTTATCTTCTTTTTCATATACTTGAGAAGCACGGAATCCCCATCCTCGAAACAGTCCTCCGTCAGAAGCACAAAACCGCGGGGCTCGAGGGACTTCAATGTCATCCCCTCGGCCAGTACGTTCAGGTCGGAACTGTGGTCGACGTGCCTGTGGGTCAGTATCAGGGTGTTTATGTCCACGGGCGAAATGGGCGGTACCGCCTCGCATATACGAACCAGGCTCCCCGGCCCCGGGTCTATCACCCCCCTGGAAGCACCGCAGGAAAACCATATCCCACCCGACGCTCTCCTCTGAGACAGCATTATGAAACGAGTTCCGGCCGTCCCCAGAAACCTGATGAAATTGTCGGGATAGCGAGTTTTGTCAAGCAAACAGAATACCTCCGAGGATAAACGCTTTACTGTAATTATTATTTTTTATTACTGCCCGCGTCTTTGTTTTTACAAATGTATTATATCCATTAGCCGCGTGAATATCGCTGAAGTTGGCGAAATTACCCTCCGTAATACGTAAAATAGCCTTTTTTATGATATGCTCATACACATGAAAGAAGAGAAAGACACAGGGGGTGACAAGATGAGCGATTCACGGGATTTGTGGATGGTGGGCGATCTGCTTGACGCAATGTCGGGTTCCAACATTCCCAACTACGTCACGATGGTCATACAGGAGGTCCAGGCGTGGCTTTCTTCCGTAGTATCGGAGGATTATGCCGTGGATCCCGCGGATATAACGGGAGGCGACCGCCAGCTTTCCGCCGATCTCGAGTTTCTCTTTTCGCAGCTGGAATGGGCCGGCGCCTATGCCGACGTGCTTCCCGTCCTGAAAGGGGAGCCCAAACACGAGGACGCGCTCATCCTGTCGATAGACCCGATATTGCTGGAAGAGGGGCTTCGTATGCTGGTGGACCACGCCGCCCTGTTTGCCCGCGACGTCTGCCGCAGGGTGTGGCTCGTCTCCGACACCTGGGTTACAGGAGAAGTGCTGCCTTATCTGCCTCATATAAGGGCTCTTAGGGAACGCGGCACGGTGGTGCATTTCATGCTGGTCACTCCCTGGGATTACAGCGAAATACCCTGGAATAACGTCATCAGGAAATAAATTCCGGACATGTGAACCAGGTTCGATTCCAATTAAGCCGAAGGCGCCTTTATCCGGCTCTCAAAGGGGCGTGCTGTGCCGGCGCATCCCTTTTCAAACATTGCGGTATACGCATGGGTAAATCTCCGCGACGGCACGTTATCCTGAAATATTCCTCTTCCCGCGCGCAGCCGCATCTTATTGAATAATATCTCCACGTACGGTTATAATCGAGAGGGCAAAAAAGTTCCGAATATCTATGTCTCTTGGTTTTTTCGCTGGGAACTTTTACGGAGGTGTTCGCGTGCCGGTAAAAATTCATTTTTTCGGCGAACCGTACGTGGAAATCGACGGCAGACGACTGGAATTTCCCCTGAAAAAAGCCGAGGCCGCGCTTTTCTGCGTCGCGTACGAGGGACATCTCAGCAGGGAGAGGCTGAAAACCCTTTTCTGGGGGGACAAACCGGAGGAACAGGCGTCGGGAAACCTGAGAAACGCTATTTACGTGCTTCGCAGATTGCTGCCGGACAATTTTTTCCCCGACCGCAGGCGCCTGTTTCTGGAAAATCACTCGACGGACCTCGAAGGGATAGACGCCCTGTCCGACCCGGACATCCCGATAGATCCGATCTTTATGGAAGAGCCGATGCGCGGCGTCGACATGAAGGACAGGCTCGAACTGGACGAATGGCTCGTCCATGCCAGAAACGGCATCAGGGGCAGGGTCACTGACGCCCTGCGGAATAGAATAACGTCCTGCTATGAGCGAAACATGCCGGCGGAACTCATCCTCTCGCTGGAGGCGCTGCTCGCGCTGGATCCCTACGACGAGGATTCGATGCTGGAACTGATGGAGGCCCTCGGTCAGAACGGCGCCGCGGCGAAGGCGGTTTCCCTTTTTAACGGATTTCGCGCGAAACTGGAGTCCGATATCGGAACCGAGCCCAGTGAACGCGCCTGCGCACGTTTTAAAAAGCTCCTTGGTTCGGGGGGCGGAGCCGGAAAAGCCGCGAAGGAACGGCCTCCCGGCGAGTATTTCTGCTGCCGCGTCCCGGAACTGGAGCGCATATCGGGCCTGCTCTCCCGTCACGGGAAATATATCGATATAATCTTCGTCCACGGGGAGGCCGGGGTCGGCAAGACGGCCCTTGTCTCCCGCGCGCTGGAACTCTGCGCTTCGGA
The DNA here is from genome assembly GCA_031271065.1 of Synergistaceae bacterium. GTDB lineage: Bacteria > Synergistota > Synergistia > Synergistales > Synergistaceae > JAIRKI01. The sequence goes on along the minus strand of JAISWP010000145.1, from coordinate 2,538 downwards.
GTATCGCGGCGTATACGCCGCCCGCCCGAACTCTGCCGGCGAAAAATATCCGTATTCCTCGTGGACCGGCATAGTGTCCGAGATGGGCAGGAAACTCAAAGAGATGGGCATTTCCCTGGACAGCGCGGCTGAGACAGTCCTCAGCGGCGTTTTTTACGATTTTCCGGGGACCCGCCTTCGCGGCGGGGTTGGGACGGATGCCGGCCGCAATCCGGTGATAGCCGCCCTCATGCTCTCCAAAGCGCTGAAGGCTTTGTCGGAAGAAACCCGTCCGGTCCTCGTATTCGAGGACGTTCACTGGTTTGATCAACATTCCCTTTCCCTGCTCCAGGCGTTCATATCATGCCTCGACATTCCGGCGGCCGTGTTCCTCACAAGCCGTCCGGAGGCGGCGGAATCCATGTCCGGGATGCTTTACGGCATAAAGACAGCGATGCGGCGCAATTTCACCTCCATAGAACTCATGCCCTTCGATCAGGGAGATACGATGCGTTTTTGCAGGACGTTTCTCCCGGAGGAGATCATAGCCCGCAGAGGGGAGGCTTACTTTCGGGAAATGAGCGACGGTATGCCCCTTTTGCTCGTCGAGATGCTTCGCATACTCTCGGAAAACCCCGACGCCGACTGTTCTGACGGGCTCATGGGGGTCATGAGGAGCAGGATGCAGGACCTGCCCGCCACTGAGAGGGAGCTGCTGTCGGTGCTGTCCGTGTTCGGCAGCGGCGCGTCGTACAGGGACGTCGCATCGGTCATGGACATGGAGGAAAGCGATCTCTTTCCGCACGCCGAGGCGCTGCTCCGGAAAAAATTCATCAGAGAAACCGGGGACCAGGACGAACCGCTTCTCGATTTTCTCCATTCGAACGTCCGGGACTGCGCTTACAGCTCTATACCGGCTTTCAGGAGGAAGTACATCCACGGGCGCATCGCCGGGACGCTGGAGGCGAGATATTCGCCTTCTCTGTGGAACCCGGAGCTGGGGGAGTCCCTGCGCCGGCACTGCACTCTGGCCGGGATGCGTTCCAGGATGCTCAAGCACTATCTGGAGGAGCTGGGGCTGTATGTGGCCCTCAATCACGATCTGTTCCCTCTCATCGAGGACAGGGTGCTCCGGACGTGCGGCATGCCTCTCGGCAACAGGGAGGATACGGAATACAAGATAGCTATGGCGGAGGGTCTCCTGGGCGGGATCGGGGAGGAATCCCCCTCGGCGGACCCGGCCGGAAACCGGAGGCTCGAGGCCTCATACCTGGAGATAAAAGGGGCGTACCTGATAAGCTGGGGTGATTACCGCGAGGGCAGAGTATTCATCGACAGAGCCGACGAAATAGCGGGAGAGCACGGTTTTGACGATATACTCATACGCTGCTGCGAACACGTCGGGCACCATTTCCTTCAGACCGACGACGCGCGCAGGCTCCTCGACGCGGGCAGGAGGCTGCTCAGTCTGTCGTTTAAAGTCAAAGATGATCCTCACAAGGGAATGGCGCTGCGTTTCATCGGCATGGCGATGCTGATACGAGGCGATTTCACGAGGGCAAAGGGCGTATTCGAGCGCTCCGTGGAGATATTCGAGAAGCTCGGTATGCTCGGCAGGCGCTATACGCTGAACATACTGGCGGCAAAAGGCTACATCGGGGAGATGCTGCAGTGGACGTGGAACCTGGACCGCGCGATGGAGCTTTTCGAAGGCTGCGCAAAAGCCTGCGAGGAAGCCGGACTCTACAGGGGCAGGGGACATTTTCACGCCCACGCGGCAAACACCGCCCTCGACATGGGGGACTGGGACGGGGTTTACCGCCATGTGGACGCGGGGATCGCCAGCGCGGAGCACGTCGGGGGCAGACATATGGGCTCGATGATTTACAGCCTCAAGGCGATATGCGACGTGCAGAGAGGGACATTCGGGGACGCGGCCGAATCCCTGCGCAGGGGGGAGATATTGTCGGCCATAGGCAAAAAGACCTGGCGCGCCGTCCAGCTTCTCGCGTGCGCGTGGGCCGCGGGAGCGAGGGAGTCAGGCGAGGCGGGAAACGCTTTGGACGGAGTCGTGCATTCGCCGGAGTTTTACGCGCTGGAAGCGGAGAGGCTCTGCAGGGAGATAGGGGCGGAAAACAGGGCGGATGTCATCAGAAGCCGGTTTCTTCAGGGCGGCCGATGACAGATCGGCGCTGGAGGGTGAAACGATGCCGGTCGAGATAAAAGAGGCTTACGGCAGGACAGATGCGGTAAAAGAGCTGTTTCTGGAATACGCGGAAACCGAGCTCCCGGGGATCGACCTCTGCTTTCAGGGCTTCGATCGGGAACTGGAGGACATAGCGGGAAAATATGGACCGCCGGACGGCAGGTTATATGCCGCGTATTTCGACGGACAGCCTGCCGGGTGCGTCGCCCTGCGCAGACTGGACGGGACAGATTGGGAGTTGAAGCGCCTGTTCGTCCGTCCCGCCTTCAGAGGGAAGAAAATCGGTTCAGCCCTGCTGGACAGGGCAGTTTCCGAGGCCAGGAAGATGGGCTGCGGCTGCATCCTCCTCGATA
>JAISWP010000090.1 GCA_031271065.1 Synergistaceae bacterium | reverse complement strand
AAGGGACGCCCGTATAAAATATACGACGTGGATTACGGAAAACTGTAACCGGGCATCCTCACCGCTTTATCGCATGTCCCCCGTCCGCGGTGAAAAATATTTTGACATAATACCCCCCTGTCTGTATAGTATAACCTCATCATAATAATTGCGCCCGCCGCGGAAGGGACGTGAGGATGGGGTTGAAAGATAAGATCCAGCTTTACGGATTTAACAACCTTACCAAAACACTCAGCTTCAATATCTACGACATCAGTTACGCTAGTACGGACCGGGAGAAGAAAGACTACATCGCCTATATCGACGATCAGTACAACTCCGAAAGGCTGACCGGTATTCTGGTCGAAGTCACGAATATAATCGGAGCCCATGTGCTCAACATATCGAAACAGGACTACGACCCCCAGGGTGCGAGCGTCACCCTTCTCATCTCAGAGGAACTCGTGCCGGGCGACCAGATGGACATTTCCTGCAATCAGTGCGATTTCATCCGCGGCGCGATACGCGAGCACTTGCTGCGCGAGACCGTGGCCGCGCACCTCGACAAGAGCCACGTCACCGTGCATACATACCCGGAGTTTCATCCCAACAACGACATGAGCTCCTTCAGGGTGGACATAGACGTGGCGACCTGCGGCAGAGTCTCTCCGCTGAACGCCCTCAATTACCTGATAGGATCGTTCGACTCGGACGTGATAACGATGGACTACCGGATCAGGGGCTTCACGCGCGACGTGAACGGCAAGAAGTATTACAAGGATCACGAGATAAACTCTATCCAGAACTTCATAGACGAAAAAACCCTGACCAGATACGACGCCATCGATGTCAACGTCTACCAGTCGAACATATTCCACACCAAGATGATATTGAAGGAGATATCGCTGGCGGATTACCTCTTTAACGTGGATCCCCGCGAACTGACCCCGGAAGTCCGTCTCTCGCTGAAAGACCGCATCAACAAAGAGATGCTCGAAATTTACCACGGAATGAACATATATTAGATGAGCACTCCGGTCCGGGACCTGTCTCAGGAGGAGGCTCCCCTCCACGAAGCCCTCGAACGGTACAGGGGCGACCGTATAGTGCCCTTCGACGTGCCGGGCCATAAACAGGGGCGCGGTACCCCTGAACTGACCGAATTTCTGGGCGCGCGGTGCATGTCCGTCGACGTAAATTCCATGAAGCCTCTCGACAATCTGTCGCATCCGACGTCCGTCATCCGTGACGCGGAGTTTCTCGCGGCCCGTGCGTTCGGCGCGGACAGCGCGTTCTTCATGGTGGGCGGGACCACTTCGGCGGTGCAGGCCATGATAATGAGCGTATGCAGGTCGGGCGACTCGGTGATAATCCCGAGAAACGTCCACAAGTCCGCCATCAACGCTCTCATCCTCTGCGATCTGCGCCCCGTGTACGTCGATCCGGGCATACACTCCGGCCTCGGCATATCGCTCGGCATGGACCCGGACGACGTCCAGAGGGCCGTCAGGGAAAATCCGGACGCGAAGGCGGTGTTCGTCAACAATCCCACATATTACGGGATATGCCCTGACCTTGAGCGTATAGTGAAAATAGCTCACGCCGCCGGGATGGCGGTTCTGGCGGACGAGGCCCACGGCACGCACTTTTATTTCGGCGAAAATATGCCTACTCCGGCAATGGCCGCCGGAGCGGATATGGCCTCGGTCAGTATGCACAAGACCGGAGGTTCCCTGACCCAGAGTTCGATACTGCTGGCCCGGTCCGGCATGGTGGACCCGGATTACGTCCGGACAATCATCAACCTCACCCAGACTACCAGCGCGTCGTATCTGCTGATGAGTTCGCTGGACATAGCCCGCAGAGCGCTCGCCACCGGGGGCCGCGAGACGTTCCGCCGGGTGCGCGGGCTCGCCGAATACGCGCGTGCCGAGATAAACGCGATAGGGGGGTATTACGCTTTCTCCCGGGAAATAATCGACGGGCGCGGCACAGCCGATTTCGACGTGACGAAGCTGTCGGTCCACACGCTGAAGATCGGCCTTGCCGGGGTGGAGGTCTACGACATCCTGAGAGACGACTACGGCATACAGATAGAGTTCGGCGACATGGGCAGCCTGCTGGCGATAATATCGGTGGGGGACAGCCATTACGGCATAGAACGCCTGGTCTCGTCCCTGGCCGAGATAAAACGTCTCAAAGGTAAAGAGGGACTCGAACTGTGGAATCACGAGTATGTGCCCCCGGTGGTGAAACTTTCCCCCAAAGAGGCGTTCTACGCGGACAGGCGCGCCGTGCCTCTCGCATCCTCCGAGGGCAGGATATCCTCCGAGTTCGTGATGTGCTATCCGCCGGGGATACCGATACTGGCTCCCGGCGAACTCATCACGCCGGAGGCGCTCGGCCATATACTTTACGCTATGGACAAGGGCAGTTTGGTCATGGGGCCCCAGGACATGACGCTCGAAAACATATTCGTCGTCAGATGACGGACGCGGTCAAACGAACAGAGGAGGAATGAATATGGAGCTGTGGTACACGGAGGAGCACACTCCCTCGGTCAGGTTCTCTATAAAGGTCAAAAAGCAGGTGCTGAGCGAGAAAAGCCCGTTTCAGCAGATAGACATATTCGACTCGGAGGAGTTCGGCAGGTTTCTGACCCTCGACGGGCTGATGATGGTGACGGAGAAGGACGAGTTCATCTATCACGACATGATAGTGCATGTTCCGATGGCGGCGAACCCGGATGCAAAACGAGTGCTGGTGATAGGAGGAGGGGATGGGGGAACTGTCCGCGAACTGACCCGATACGGCTCGGTCGAGCATATCGACATGGTCGATATCGACGAAATGGTGGTTGACGCCTGCAGAAAGTACCTGCCCTTCACCTCTTGCAGGCTGGACGACCCGAGGGTCAGCCTCTGTTTCGAGGACGGGCTCAAATTTGTCCGCAGGTTCGAAAAATCATACGACCTCATAATAGTCGACTCCACCGATCCTTTCGGCCCGGGGGAGGGGCTCTTTACTAGAGAGTTCTACGGCAGCTGCTTCAAAGCCCTCACCGACGGCGGCATACTCGTCAACCAGCACGAAAACCCGTATTACGAATCTTATTCCCACGCCATGAAGAGGGCCCATTCGCGGATCAGGGAATTTTTCCCGGTCTGCCGGGTCTACCAGGCGCACATACCGACGTATCCGTCGGGACACTGGCTTTTCGGGTTCGCTTCGAAACGATTCGATCCTCTGACGGACCTGGACGCCGGACGGTGGAATTCCATGGGGATCGATACCAAATATTACAACACCGACCTGCACGTCGGCGCGTTCGCCCTTCCCAGCTACGTCAAACGCGTCCTGGAAGCCGAGTGACGCCGCAGGCCGGCGGGCCGGGCCTGATTGGAATCGACGGCGGCAGGCAAAGCAATTGCCGTTCCCGTCCCGCGTAAATGACAGTTTATTCTGTGTTCCGTAAAGCCCCGCCCTCGCGGGGACGATTTGTCAAGGAGGGTTTTGAGCGCGATTTTTTGGGTAATGCGAGTTTTAGTGTGTGAATATTTTGGGTTTAGATACGCATTGCTTAGAATGGCATATTCTTATATTTTTGTACAATTACGACTAGTCTGCTTGTAGATCCATTTTAACGGCGAGCGGCGTTTTCACCCGCCGTTTTTTAGTTCTCGACATTCCATGCCGTCCGTTACCGCAGTGAATGTATCGAGCTTTCATCCAAACCGGTGTATTTCCTGATCGTCTCGGTGGGAAGGCCATCAGATATCATTGAGCGGGCTACCTCAAAAGCCTTTTCTTACTTGCCTTCTTCTTTGGCAATTT
>JAISWP010000056.1 GCA_031271065.1 Synergistaceae bacterium | reverse complement strand
CTATATAGCCGCATCCGAAAAACGACGCCAGCTTGATATTGCCGATGAAATCCTTTTTCCTCCCAGGATCCATCAGGTTCGTGTGACCGCTCATGGCGAACGGCCACAGCCCGGCGGAGTCGAGACGGTCCTTTACGCCGCACAGGTATTCGAAGCTCATGGTCGGGAAAACGTGCTCGGTCCAACCCTTTGTGGCGGTCAGCTCGATGCAGCGAAAACCCGCCTCGGATATCCCTGCTATCGCGTCCTCCAAGGAATACTTGTGATAACAGTTCGAGTTTACCGCGATTATTCTGTCCATATCCTGATGGCAGCCTCCTTAATATTCTGAATTTAACGTCCGCATCGCGGTATTACGACGAGCTCTCGCGCTTTTGGAGTAAAACCGCTCCTATCACTATGACCCCTTTGAACGCCTCCCGAAGAAACGGCGGCACCCCCATCAGGTTCAGGAGATTGTTCATGACACCTATTATCAGCGCGCCCAGAACCGTGCCGAGGATGAAGCCCCGTCCTCCGGCCATGCTCGTGCCCCCCACTATGACGGCCGATATCGCGTCCATCTCGCTGCCGCTGCCGGCGTTGGCATAGTCCATCGAGCCGATGCGCGAGACCTGCAGTATGGCGGAAAAAGCCACCATCGTCCCCGTCAGGGTGTAGACGAGCCTCTTGACCCGCTGGACGCTGACACCCGAAAGACGGGCCGCCCGTTCGTTGGAGCCGACCGCTGTCACCTGCCGCCCGAAGGCCGTGCGTTTGGATATTACGTAGAAGATGAAGGCGAATATGAACCAGTAGATTATCGGCATTATCAGCTGTCCGAATACGGGAAAGCTGGCTATCTGCAGGAAAGGCTTCGGGACCTGGGGAGTATACCCCTGCATGAAGTGCTGGGTGACGCTGCGGCATATCTTCATCGTGCCGAGAGTCGCGATAAAGGGGGGCAGTTTCCCCTTGGTCACTAAAATCCCTGTGATCTCCCCCAGCAGCGCGCCGAAAGCAACCCCGGCGATTATGGCGGCGGCGTAAGCCGGAACCCCGGTCAGACCGATCCGGAGCAATAGTCCTTTCGGCCCCGTGTCTATGAGCATCATCACGACGGCTCCGATGGCGACCAGTGTGGAGCCAACCGCCAGGTCTATCCCTCCCGAGATTATGACGAAGGTCATTCCCAGTGAGATTATCCCTATGCCGGCGTTGTTGCGGAGTATGTTGCTCCAGTTGACGAGCCACCTGGACAGCCACGCTCCGAACGTGGGGAAGTCAAATCCCAGCGCCAGGGTCTGTAAAATCACCATGACTATCAGGGCCGTCCCTGTGCTGAAAAGGGGGCGAGCCGTCCAGCTGCCGGCAAACCACCTGAAAAAATTTCTCCGCTTAGTCCCAGGCGCGTCGTCCATGGCAGCTATACCTCCCGGTCACTTTCCGCGCCGGTCGCAAGGCGCATTATATCGTGTTCGTTCATCCTGTCCCCGGAAACTATCCCGGCGATTCTCCCGTGATACATGACTATCGCCCTGTCGCAGACGCGTATGATCTCCCCCGCCTCGCTGGACAGCACTATTACCGCGACGCCTTCGTCCGCCAGCTTCAATATGATGTCGTAAATCTCCTCTTTGGCCCCGACGTCCACTCCCTGTGTAGGGTTGTCCAAAATCAGCGCCCTGGGGTCGCTCGATATCCACCTGGAGAGCATGACCTTCTGCTGGTTGCCTCCCGACAGGCTCGTGATGAGATCCGTGCGCCCGCCCATCTTGATCCGCAGGTTTTTCACCTGCCGGTCGAACAGTTCGCCCTGCCGCGCTCGGTCGATGAACCCGAATTTCGATATGACCGGCCAGATGGAAATGGAGCCGTTCTCCAGTATATCCATGTCTTTAAGGATGCCGTTTTCTTTGCGGTTTCTCGGCTGGTAGGCCAGGCCCAGGTTCAATGCCTGAGTCGTGCTTTTCACCTTCACGGGACTGCCGTCAATATATACCTGCCCGGCGTATCCGCCGCCGGCGCCGAATATCGACTGGAAGAGCTCGCTCCGTCCGTCACCCAGAAGGCCCGTCACTCCCAGCACCTCTCCTGACTTCACTTCGAAATTGACGCCGCGGAAGAACTTCGAGTCGGAGAGATTTTCGGCTTTCAGCACAGAGCGCCCCACCTGCCGCCCCCTCTGGAGAGTCTCGGTGCGCACGTCGTGCCCCACCATGAAACGCGCCAGGCTGTCCGTCGTGACGTCGGCGACGGACCCGCTGGCCACCATGCTGCCGTCCCTGAGAACGACATAACGGGTGCAGAGCCTCATGACCTCGCGCAGTTTGTGGGATATAAAAACGATCCCCACCCCCCGGGAAGCGAGTGTGCGCACTATCGCGAATACCCTCTCTATCTCTGTCTCCGTGAGGGAACTAGTCGGCTCGTCCATTATTATGACCGACGAGTTCATCATTATGGCGCGGGCTGTTTCGACTATCTGTTTGTACGATGGGTCGAGATCCCTCACCATAGCGCGGGGGTCCAGTTCCATCTCCATCATGGCGAATATCCTCTCGGTCTCGGATATCATCTTATCGTGATCGAGGAAGCCGAACGGACCGTTTATCTCGCGCCCGACGAACATATTTTCGTAGACGGGCAGGTCGTTGATCAGGTTGAGCTCCTGATGTATGAATGCTATTCCGGCGCGCATGGAGTCGATCGGCTGGGTAAAATCCGCTTTTGCGCCGTCGATGTATATTTCTCCCCTGTCGGCCGGTATGACCCCGCCGAGTATATTCATGAGGGTCGATTTGCCGGCGCCGTTTTCTCCCAGGAGCGCGCATATTTCACCGCCCTCCAGGGAAAAATCGACGTTTTTGAGCACGCCGCTGGCGCCGAATGATTTGAAGATGCCTCTCATATCCAGTTTCATAGTCTTTAAAATACGCACCCTTTGCGCATAAACCGCGTTATTCAGACTTCCGAATCAAAACCTGCGCCCGTCAGGTTCGGGTCCCGCGCCGCGTTCCGGTTTCAAGCCGGATAAAAGCATCTTCCGCCTTAAACCGGAATTATAAGAGAGGCCGCGGCTTCAGGCCGCAGCCTCCTGGAAGGACTATCCGCGCCTATGCGCATAAACCCTCAGTACGGCGACGTGGGATCGATGTACTTTTCGTAGTTCTCCCTGTCGACTATCGTGGTGGGTATTATCTTGACAGGGTCCACCTTCACGCCGTCCAGCACGCTTACGGCCATGTCGACCGCGTCGATCACCATCATCGGGCTGTAAAGAGCGCTCTGTATCCAGATACCCTCGTTCTCGGGCATCATTTTGAAGTATTCCTGACACCCGCCGCCGCCGGTGATGACCTTGATATCGGTGCGGCCAGCTTCTTTGATGGCCTGGAGCGCTCCGATGGAGGTCTCGTCATCCATCGAGTATACGGCGTCGATCTTGCTGTTGGCCACAAGAATGTCTGCGAAATCCTTGAGTCCGTCCTCCCGGGTGAACTTCGTGGCGTAGGTGAGGACCTTCAGATTAGGGGCGATCTGGGCCGCGGTCTCCACGAAACCCTTCTTGCGGAGCTCCGACACCGAACCGGACGTCGGGACTTCCAGAATCACTACAGTGGCCTCCGGTCCGGCCTTGCCGACTATATACTTCGCGCCCTGCACCCCCATGTCCTCGTTGTTGCCGGAGACGCGATAGACTCCGTTCGCGTTGATCTCTATGTCGAAATTGACCACCGTCACTCCTTTGTCTATAGCGGCCTGGATCGGTACCTCCATGCCCTCCCACTGCGGGAATGCGATTATCGCCTGAGCGCCCCAGGAGAGCAGGTCGTCGAGCTGAGTCGTCATCTGCTCGCCGTTGTCGCTGGTGTACATCTGATATTCGATCTTGCCCTCCGCCGCGAGTTCCTTGCTTCTCTGCTCCGCGTAATACGCCACTCCCGCGACCCAGCCGTGGGTGACCGAGGGCGCCAGGATGCCTACCTTATACGCCGCGGCCGACGCTTCTCCCGCAGCCGTCACTACCGCGATACAAACCAGAATCAACGTCAGAAATACGCCAGCAGTTTTTCTCATAAATGACCAACCTCCCTGATTTTTGTCACACTACATCGGCCGGCTTCTCCGGCTGATATCAATTTTACTTCTCGTGGCCTGAGTTCAGGGTAGCATGATAAATTTTTTTTGTCAATCCGCGCCGGCGCGGTTGGCGTTCCTGGTGACCGTCATCAGCGCCGCCGTAGACGCGACAAAAAGCGCCGTCCCGGCGAGGAGGGCGTAGTCCTCCATCCGAAGGATGAAAAACAGCATCGCGTAAAGGAGGGCCTGTGTCAATGCGGTGAGCAGGGCCGAAACCTTCCGCCCCGACGCCGCTGCCACATACCCCCCTATCATCGCGATGTTCAGGACGGAGGCCGCTGTATACGCCGCGGTAAAACCGATATGCTCCGACAGCGCCAGCAGAGTCAGATAAAATGCCGCCAGGCCGACGCCGATCACGGCGTATTGTATGAAGTTCATCACATAGCCGCCTTTCGCGCAGCAGCTATCAAATATGACTACGCCGAGAAACATGAGGGATACGAAGAGTATGCCGTACTTTACCGCCCTCGAGAGAAGAGAGTAGTAGAATACGGGCTCGAAAAATTCCACCCCCGCAATGTACTCTTTGATGTTATGTCCCGTTCTCCCCTCGAAGTCATACATGCCGTCCCGGGAGTCCGCCGCGAGCCATTCCTCGGAGTCCCCGGCCTGGGGATAATTCCTGACCAGGTTCGGGATATCCCATTCGGATGTGAAACCGGACGCTGTCACCGTGCGCGACGAGGGAAGGCCGGAGCCGGTGAAGTTCGGATGAGGCCAGTCGGAAGTCAGTTTCAGCGTATTCGAAACGCCCACAGGAGTCATGTAGAGGCTGTTCGACCCTCCAACCGAGACTTCGAAATCGAAATCCCAGCTCTTTTTGTCCCCGGAGTCCGAGAGGTCGGCCTGAAGGGAAAAACCCGTCGGAATGAGCTTCATACCCCCGGTCCCGGGAAGAAATCCGTGCTCCCTGCCTCCAAGCCTGAGGGCGCTTATGCTGCGAATGGCTTTGGTGCTGGTTATTCCGACCGCGAATGTGACCTTGTCCCAATGAACTTCCGATACATGTTGCCGCAGCCCTGTGATGTCCGGTTTGGTGAAGCTGCCCCTTACTTTCAGGTCCGCGGTGTAGACTCTGACGGAGTATATGCTGCGGCTTCTGGTCTCCGTGGTCACATTGCCTTCCACGTAAAGGTCATCCGGCAGAACGAACGCCGTATACTGTTCCTCGATATTGCGGACAACCTCACGGGTTGTGCGGTTTCCTCCCCTCGACTGCTCGTACGCCAGTTCAGCGGCGCTCAGAGGGACGTCCTCCGTTATCTGATACCGCACCGTGTATGGCACGCTCAGAGCGGGCCCCGCGAAAATCTGGCTGGTCCCCCAGCTCGATGATATTTCCGCGGCTATGCCGTTATATCTGTCATGCCTCTCCACGGTCAGGTCGTATATAAAACCGAGGGGAATCGTCATCAGCGCCGCAATCAGCGCGGCAGTCAGCATGCGCGCCGCGAGCAGACGCCCGCGGAAGACCGCCATGAGGGAACTGAGGTCTCCCCATTTCGGCGCCCGTTCGCCTTCCGCGAGAGCGGCCCGCTTCCAGAGCCACCACGCGGTGACTAAAACCACCCCCGCAGCGCCCAGCGCCAAAAATAGAAAAATCAGTCCCGCTATAATTCCTATCATACTCATAATCAGGCCTCCAGACGCCGCGCGCACCGATAAACTGCCAGCAAAAAACAAAAATCCCGCGGCCGGACGCCGCCGCTTTTTTTTACCAAAAAACCGGGTTCTTGAATGAACCCGGTTTCAACGCGTCATTCCGGCAGTGCTCGGGAAATCACTCAGCTGCGTCCTCGGAAGAGTTTTCCTCTTCCCTCGCTTTGAGGAAGTCCCCTATCGTCATGGATATCTCCTCAGTCGGAATCTGCGGACCGCGCTCCTTGTTCTGTCTGCGGTCGCCGTTCTCCCTCCTGGGGTGCCGGTCCCGCTCAGCGGAAGGGCTCTCGTCCCGGAAGCGTTTTTCTTCTTCGGGCTGGAGCGATTTCAGCGACA
>JAISWP010000242.1 GCA_031271065.1 Synergistaceae bacterium | reverse complement strand
CCAGTCATAGGGATTCCCTCCTCGAAGCACGAGCGTGCAGCGGAGGATACAGCTTCGGCGCTCTGCGGAGTGCGCGGGGCGCGGCGCAGATTTATCAGCACCGACGTCCCGGCGCACTCCGGCATTTCGAGGCTCATGACCGGATCAGGCATAAGCTCGCAGCGCACGCCCATTTCCTCCAAAACCCGCATAGAAGCCGAGTCTCTCACGGCAGCGTATGAACAGGCCAAAAACGAGCGGCGCGTCAGAAAGCGCGGGAATCCCCCGTTCAGGGGGCCGACAGATTGTCCGAGAAACACCGCCGGAACGGACAGCATCCCGGCTATGGCAACCAGTCCCCAATAATACACGCAGGACCTCGCGCTGGTCGAATCCTGAAAAAGTCCGCCTCCTGGAAAGACGAGAGATCTGGAGCGTCTCAGGGCCGAAACCACCGACGAAAGGCTCCATCTGCCGTAAGCGTCAACTCCAAGACGTTTCCGAGAATAGTCCGGGTCGGACGACAGTATGGCAATCCTTCTGTCATGGATGCCGCACCGCTTCAGATTTTGGATGGCCGATTCGGCAATCAGCTCGTCGCCGAGATTTCCGAAACCGAAGTAACCGGCGAGAAGAACGTCGTACTTTCCGCCGCCCCCGAGGAACGGCATCAATCGAACATCTCCGACATGACGCGCGATATCGGGCCGCCGCCGTAATCTATCAGCACCAGAACGACGAAACCAACCACTATGCCGAGGCACCACCCGTTGAGGACCCTGACGACAGTCAGCGGCAGAATGGTGTGGAAATGGCAGAAGGAGTTGACCGCCGATGCGAAGGCCGCGCTGGCTCCGAGCCTGAAAATTTCGCGGTAATGCTCCATCCAGCCCCTTCTTTCCATCACGTAATAGATTATCAGGCATGGGTAACCCACCAAAAATTCCTTTGTCCTGGGCCTCACCCACAGGATGCGCTCCAGCAGGTCGCGGAATCGTATCTCCCACCCCGGCACGAAGGAGGCGTTGTCGCTCCTGACGGTGAGGATAAGCGCGCCCGCCAGGATGAAACAGGCGAGCATGAGCTCTCCCCACAGAGGAGGCCTGGTGATTATATCCAGCATGGATTCCGGATGTATTCTCTGTTTTAAATCGTTCGCCAGGATGAGTACCGGAGGCAGCAGCAGCGTCAGCTTTACGCCGGAGAACGGCGTCAGGCGGAGCATAGCGGCGGAGGTTCCGTAAAACGCCGCTATCGCGAATCCGCCGGCAAGCACTATAAAAAGCCCGGCCAGAAGCCCGTAGAACGGTTTGTCGTAGCGGTCGAGAGCCCATATCGTCGCCTCGGTCGCCAGCATAGCAGCGGTTAACCCTCCCATAAGTTTCGAAACCGAAGGTATCGCCCAGGCGCAGACGCCCAGTATCAGGGCGGCGGAAGCGGACGCCGTCATCTCCACCGCGCCGAGTTCGGCGCCCAGTTCCCCGAGGTATCTGCGAATATAGGACCAGATCATGACGGCAAAAATTATGGCGACGCCCAGCGCGGCGCCGATGGTGGCGCGGAACATAGGGATGGTGTCAGGCCAGCCTGTGCCGTAATACCGGGCGGTCAGAGCGTCCCTTATGCTCTGCATATCGTCCAGGAACGGGGTGAGTCTGCCCACGCTGTAGAGTTCATACGGACGGAGCAGTATCACCCTTATGGAGCGCTCGTGGACCGCTCGGATCATCCTTTCAATGATCTGGGCCCTCGTCAGTCTGCGGGAGATGAGTTCCTCGCGCACCACACTATGGAGGGGCAGCAATTCCGGGTCCATCCCGGAGTAAAGTTCGGATACGCCGATCTGACGGACAAATTCGGCCTGGGCGACCGGAACGCCCATATCTTTCAGCGCTTTCACGATGGGTCCAAGTTCCGGATAGCCCGCCGCGACCTGTCCGGCGGGTATGATGCAGGATATGGACGGATACCGCGACCTGAGCCATTTGAGACATTCCGCCGCCGCGGAACCGTCCACTCCGGGAGCGGAATGAGGACGGTACAGCGACGCGGTTCCCACACTCTCGGCGAAAATCAGCGCAGGAAAATCGGGAAGCACTCCGGAATCCGCCAGTTCGTCCGTACTGGCCGGCAGAACGATCAGAGTTCCGTCGGCTGTGGCGAGGGTAACTATATCGCTCATGCGCACGCGAAGATAATCCAATATCTGAGGCAGCAGGGGGTCCTCGTTGTCTACCAGCAGAGCCGCTCTGTCGAGGGGAAGGGAGAGGGCGAAACGGAGAATGGGCCGGAACATCGACAGAGAACCGTACGATATCGGAAGGATGCCTGATGCGAGATCTTTGCCGGTCAGTTCAACCGCCGTGATCCCCTCAGCGCCCCTGTTTTTCATGCGGCTGTATATTACGCCCGGTTCCTCACCGGCCTGACGTGACAAAAGAACTATATCCCTGTATTCCACCGCGATAGCAACCGTTCTGTGCGACCACTCGACGCTGAGCCTGCGGCAGAGATCGTAACTCGACAGAAGCACCGCTATGATCAGCATCAGCCAGAAAAATTTCTCCGCGTCCAGAAAAGTGCTCTCCCCCCGGCGGGATGATTTCCTCCTCAGATGCTGTCCGATTCTCTTTTCAGATCTGGTCGGCCTGGAATGCGTCTGTTCCGTCTCCTGGGGAGCGTCGGATTCCACACTTTCGTTCTCCCACGCTTGCGGCATTCGGTCCACTCCAATCGCTTTATAATTCCTGAGTATTATATACTCGAACGATTATAAGCGCGTGAATTTTTCGAGCATTTTTTTCAATCTGTATACCGGAAGTCCTACGATATTGTAATAGTCTCCCTCGATCCTCTCGACCAAAAGCGCGCCCCGGCCTTGTATGGCGTATGAGCCGGCTTTGTCGTCTCCATCGCCCGACGAGACGAATTCAAATATCTCGTCCTCGCTCAGATCACCGAAAGTTACCCTGCTGGTCTCGGTACCCGAGACCGCGGGGCTGCCGAAACGTACTATGGCTATCCCGGTGTGGACGAGATGTGTTCTGCCATTCAGCAGCTTCAGCATACGCACAGAATCGTCCCTGTCCAGCGGCTTGAAGAGGGGTACGCCGTCCACGTCCACTACCGTATCGGCTCCGATGACGCATGCGTCGGGAAATCGTTCTGAAACCGCGGCAGCCTTGAGGCAGGCGAGACGGCGGGCCGTATCGCGGGGCGCTTCGGCTGGAACGGCAATCTCTTCGACGCATGGGTTTTCAGCTTCGAAGTCCACGCCCAGGGAATGAAGTATCTCCCTTCTGCGGGGACTCTCGGAGGCCAGTATGAGCCGCACGGACAAAATTCAGGCGCCTATCAGCGAGTAGATGACCGCGATGCAGGCCAAAGCGGCGCAGTAAAGCGAGAACCCCCACCATTTTCCGCCGACCACCAGCCTGCGCAAGGACATCAGGGATATCAGCCCTGAGACGAAAGCCAGAACGGAAGCGGGAAGCCATCCATTGGGGAGAGCGCCCGCGAATTCCGCAAAACCTCCGAGATCGCGGGCCTCATAAATCGACGCCCCGATTATGGCTGGCGCCGAGAGCAGAAACGAGAACCTGAACGCCTCGTCACGGGACAGGCCGCAGACGAGCCCCGCCCACATGGTGGCTCCCGAGCGGGAAATACCGGGAAGCACCGCCAGTCCCTGAACGAAACCAACTATGATCCCGCTTCTCAAACTCACCGTACCGGAGCCTTCGTCGAAAAACCTCGACGACATGAGAAGACATCCGGTGATCAGGAAGTTTATGCCCAGAAGAAGCATACTGACCGATACTTTCCCCGCCAGCGGCTTCAAAAGGATACCAATGGGCCCTGTCAGGAGGGTCCCGGCCGCCACCGCCCATCCGAACCGCCACCCCGCCCACCTGCGGGCGTTGGAGTTGACGAAGCCGTAGGACCATTCCATGAGCATGGTCGCTATATCTCTGAAAAAATATAAAAATACCGCAAGCAGCGTTGCCATGTGAAGCATCAGTTCAAAAGCCAGCGTCATATCTCCATAGCCGAATACGGCGCCGGTCAGCGCCAGGTGCCCTGAACTGCTCACTGGCAGAAACTCCGTCAGCCCCTGAACGAGCCCGAGGAACAAAACCCCCCGCTCCACCCTATTTCACCGCCTGTTTTGTATGGACCGACTGGATATCCTTCACTATGAGCGCTATGTTGCGGGCGTGGTCTCCCACCCTCTCCAGGTTGCTCAGTATATCTATGAACACGACTCCCACGTCGGGCTGGCACTTGCCGCTGTTGAGACGTTCTATATGACGGGCGCGCAGCGCTTTTTCCATCTTGTCTATCCTGTCCTCCAGCTCCAGCACCTCGTCCGCCAGATCGGGGCGTTCGCTCTCGAGAGCCCTTATGCTCTTTTCGACCGCCTCCACCGTGAGATCGAACATATCCCGGCACTCCTGGGTGGCCTTATGGGAGAACTTCAGTTTTCTCTTCATCATGAACTGCGCCAGCTCGGCGATGTTCTCACCGTGGTCGCCTATGCGCTCCATGTCGCCGGCGCCGCTGACGCAGGAATTCAAAAGGACCGACAGATCCGGATTGTGCACCTTCTGCCCTACATCCGTGGCATATTTGATGATCTGATGAGTCAGCTGATTTATGGTTTTCTCCGTTGCAAACAGGTCGGATATGGATTTGGACTCCCTTTCCAGAATCACCTTGTGGCAGTCTCTCAGCATACCGAGCGCTATATCCCCCAGACGGACCATCTCTTTCCGCACGGCCTCGACGCCCGCTGCGGGAGACACGTCTATGAGCTGTTCGTCGAGAAACCTGGCGCCCTGGCCGTCGGTGGGGGTACGGCTGCCGATGGGGACGAGTTTTTTGATAAATTCGGTGTACGGCCCGATGAAAAAGAGGAATAGCATAGTGTTCAAAATATTGAACATGCTGTGAGAGTTGGCCACCTGACGGGATATATCCGAGGACGTCATCGCCACCAGCCTTGTGTAGTACGGCAGCAGGAGCATCATTATGCAGGCGCCGATCACGTTGAACAAGACGTGCGCCGTAGCGGTCTGTTTAGCGGCTCTGTTGCCCCCCAGCGAGGCCAGGACCGCCGTTATGGTAGTGCCTATGTTGTCTCCCAGTATTATCGCTATGGCGGTTTCCAGGGATAAAAGCCCCTGGGACGCCATGACCATCGTGAGGCCCACCGTCGCCGAACTGGCCTGCACCGCCATGGTGACGAGGGCGCCCATCGCAAGACCGAGAATGGGGGTGTTGTTCAGACTCTCGAAGAGGTCCTGCCTCCCGTTCAGGAAACTCATGGCATCCTGCATCATCCCCATTCCGACGAACAGGAGCGAGAAGCCCACGAGCCCGGCGCCTGCCTGTCTGTGAGCGGCGTTTTTACCGAAAAGGGCGAGTATGATCCCCGCTATCGCGGCGATGATCGAATATCTCTGTATGCTGAACGCTATGAGCTGGGCCGTGATGGTCGTCCCTATATTGGCGCCCATTATCACGCTGAAGGCCTGGGACAGGCTCATGAGACCAACGTGCACAAAACTGACGAGCATAACTGTCGTCGCGCTGCTGCTCTGGATGATCATTGTGACGACGGCCCCCGCGGCCACTCCCCTGATCGGGGTCCCGGTCAGAGACGTGAGCAGACGGCGCATATTGTCGCCCGCGAGATCCTGAAGGGCGTCCCCCATCGTCTTGATGCCGTAGATGAGAAGGGCGACTCCTCCGAGAAGCGTCAGAACGTCCATCTGCTGGAATATCAAAACTCCTTCACTCCTTGTCGCCGTATCAGGCTGATGCGATTATGAACCTATCCCTGATCCCTTCCGGGATTTTTAGTCCGCCTGCGCCCCCTCCTCCTGGCGGCCGGCGCCGCGTCAGCCGGCATTTCAGATCCGACAAAACTCAAGAGCGGTATGACGCCGGGATAGGTCCGGTAACTGCGCCCGATAGCATCCCGTATCCTCTTTCTGATCTCCGACGGCAGGGACACTCTATCGACAGCCC
>JAISWP010000179.1 GCA_031271065.1 Synergistaceae bacterium | reverse complement strand
GCCGCGTCGACCCTGTTGGTGAAACCTCCGCCGATGCCCACCGACGCTTCGCCGGACGCCAGCACGATGGCGTTGCTCTTGACAAGGCTCGCGGTCCGCCAGGCGAAGATGAGGTCTTTCCACAGATCGGGACGGGGCGTTCCGATCCACCTGCCCTCGCTTTGGGACGGCAGAGGAGGCAGCGTCTCCGCCTGTATCAGATACCCTGCCCTGCTGCCGGTTACCTGTTCCCGGGGCGTGTAATTCCCGGTAATGGTGAGCAGTCTCAGGTTCGGTTTTTTTGCCTTCAGGAACTCCGCCGCGTCCGGATCGATCTCAGGCGACGCCGCTATCTCGAAAAAATGCTCCGCTATCCTTTTCGCCAGTTTCAGGTCCACTTTGCCGGTGAACCCGACGATCCCCCCGTAGGCCGAGACGGGATCGCAGGCAAGGGCCTTCTCGTACGCGTCCGCCGCGTCGGAGGCCTCGGCCGCTCCGCACGGAGTGGTGTGTTTGACTATGATGCAGGCGCAGGACGAGCGGAACACCGCGCCACCCTTCAGCAGAGCGTCAAGATCCAGCAGGTTGTTGTACGACAGTTCCTTGCCGGAGTGCTGGATGAAAGCAGGTTTCGCGAGGGCAGGCATGTAGAGCGAAGCGCTCTGGTATGGATTTTCCCCGTAACGCAGTTTCTGAGACCGGCGGAGGGACAGCACCATCTCGTCCTCATCGCCGCCGCCGTATCCCAGCGCGTCCTTCAGCCCCTCGTGGATGGCGGCGTCGTAGGACGAGGTGACGAGAAACGCCTTTATCGCGAGATTCTTCCGCATATCTTCGGGTACGCCGCCGTTTCTCACCGCTTCCGCCACGGAGGGGTAGTCATCCCTGTCCGTGACCACGGTCACGCGGTCGTAATTTTTCGCGGCCGCCCTTATCAGGGACACCCCTCCGATATCTATCTTCTCTATCAGTTCTTCCCTGGCCGCGTTTCGCCGCGCGGTCTCCTCGAAAGGATAGAGTGTGCACACGACGGCGTCTATGAGAGGTATCCCGTATTCGGCCCTGTCCCGCTCGTCCGCCTCAAGTCCGCGGCGCGCCAGTATGCCGCCCATGATTTTGGGATGCAGGGTCTTCACCCTTCCTCCCAGTATCGACGGGGTCCCGGTCACATCCGCAGCCTCGGTCACGTCGATCCCCCCGGAGCGCAGGCAAGACGCGGTGCCGGAGCTGGAGATTATTTCGTATCCGGCGTCGGCGAACGCGCGGGCCAGTTCGACGACGCCCTCTTTGTCCCAGACCGATATGAGAGCTTTAGGCCTTTCCATAATAAATCAGCCCCTCTTTCAAAGGTTTTGAAATCCTGATGTTCGTGCCGATACTCTTGCTTCAGGCGGCTGTCAGGGCAATCGCGGCCGAAACGTCCGTCCGGAGGTCCCTAATAATCTTCGTGAAAAAGCTGCTGCAATGTCTTCGGATAAAGTCTGTGCTCGACCTCGTGTATCCTGACGGCCAGCGTATCCTCCGTATCGTTCGGAATGACCGCGACCTCTTCCTGGGCCAGTATCGGTCCGTGATCTACGTATTCGTCCACGATGTGCACCGTCACTCCTGTAAAGTCCGCCCCGGCCTCCAGCGCGTCTTTTATTGCGTGAGCCCCCGGAAAGGAGGGCAATAGCGCCGGGTGTATGTTGACGATCCTTCCGGGAAACGTTCTGACGAATGACGGAGAGAGTATTTTCATGTAGCCCGCCAGCACTATCCAGCTGACTCCCGCGTTTTTCAGGGCCTCGATGATGGGGGCTTCGTTTTCCTCCCTCGCAGCGCCCTTTTCGTAAGGGGACGCGAATACGGCCAGACCGCGGCGCGCGGCTTTTTTCAGCCCCGGCGCGCCGGGATCGTCGCTTATGACTATTGATATGACGGCGTCCAGAGAGCCTCTTCTGCAAGCTGAGGCGATGGCCTCCATGTTGCTTCCGGTTCCTGATATCATAATCGCTATTTTCGGTTTTTCCGGCATCGCCCGGTCCTCAGGCTTTCACCACGCGTCCCGCGATCCACGGGGATTCGCCGCATCCTTCCAGAGCGCTCATCACCGATTTCGAATCTTGAGCCGGCACGATGAAAACATAACCTATCCCCAGATTAAATACGCGCCTCATCTCGGCTTCCTCCACTCCCGAGTCCGCCAGAAATTCGAACAGCCCCGGCCGCCGCCATGAGTCGTAATCCAGTTCGCACCTGAGTCCTTTCGGTATTGCGCGGTTGATGTTGTGTTCGGGGCCTCCGCCGGTAATATGGGCCATTCCCTTCACGAGACCGGTGCGGGATGCCTCGGCGGCTTGGCGCGCGTAGAGCCTCGTGGGTTTCATCAGTATCTCTCCCGTCGAAAGGCCGCCGCCCCAGGACGGTTTTTCCCTCAGGTCCGCATGGCTTTCCGCCAGTATCTTTCGCAGGAGACTGTAGCCGGTGCTGTGGGCGCCGGAGCTGGGCAGGCCGATTCTGACGTCTCCGGGGTCAGTGCGGGACCCGTCGATGATACTGTCGTCGGAAACGAGGCCCGCCGCGAAGCCGGCGAGATCGAAACCGTTCGGCGGGTATACCCCGGGCATCTCGGCGGTCTCGCCTCCCAGAAGGGCGCACCGGCTCTCGCAGCAGGCGTCCAGTATCCCCTCCATGACCGCTTCCATCATGGTCTCGTCTAACGCTCCGCAGGCTATGTAGTCGAGAAAAAAGAGGGGCTCCGCTCCGCAGGTGACCAGGTCATTCACGCTCATGGCCACCAGGTCCTGCCCGAGTCCCCGATAGACGCCTGTCTCACGGGCGAGTTCGACCTTAGTTCCGACTCCGTCGCAGCAGGCCGCGATCGAACGTCCGCCGCCGATGCCGATCAGACCGCTGAAGCCTCCTATGCCGGTTTTGGGAAGTTCAGGGCGGCCGGAGACCAGACGCTTTATCGTCTCTACCCAGGCGTCGCCTCTTTTTATGTCGACTCCGGCTTCTTTGTAGTCCATGATACCTCAGTCACTCCTTCCAGAGAGCCTTTTCCATATCTCCTCGTAGGCGTCCATCACGCCGCCCAGGTCCCTGCGGAAACGGTCTTTGTCCAGACGGTCGCCGGTGGACGAGTCCCAGAACCGGCAGGTGTCCGGCGATATCTCGTCAGCCAGGAGCAGCCTCCCGCCCGAGTCCCTGCCGAACTCCAGCTTGAAATCGACGAGCACTGTCCCAAGCGGGGTGAACAGCTTTTCCAGAAGAGAGTTCACGTCGAGAGTTATCTTTTTTATGATCGAGAGATCGTCCTCCGCCGCCCAGCCGAAGATGAGCGCGTGATCCTCGGTTATTATCGGATCCCCCAAAGCGTCGTCTTTGTAGTAGAACTCGATCAGAGGACGGGGCAGCCTGGCGCCCTCCGTCACTCCGAGGCGCTTTACGATGGAACCGGTGGTGATATTGCGCAGCACGACCTCGATCGGGAATATGGATACCTTCGACGCCAGCTGACGCAGGTCGTCCACGCGCCTGATGAAGTGCAGCGGTATTCCGTTTCCGGCCAGATACTCGAATATCTTCGAACTGATGAGATTGTTGAGACGTCCCTTGCCGGACATCTCGGCGCGTTTTTCACCGTTGAAAGCGGTGAAGCTGTCCTTGTACTCGATAAGCACCACGTTCGGGTCATCCGTGGTGTAGAGTCTCTTGGCCTTGCCCTCGTATATCATCTCATGCTTCGTGACCTCGTTCAATGTCAAACCCCTCCGAAAACGCGGAATATATCGGCTAATATACAATGACGGCGAAATATGTCAATCAGAAGCAAGGAGGGCGCTTGGTGGTACAGCTGCTGGTTCTGCCGCTAAAAGCCGATTCATCTCCGGGCGTTCGTCAGCCCAAGTATGGCTGCCGACATGGCCGCAGTGCCTTTTATGGTTTTCAGCATCTCGGTGATTGACACCTGCTCCTTCGGCTGGTGCGCCCAGCGCTCCTCGGCGTGTGAATATCCTATCGTCGGGATGTTATGCAGCCCTGCCGTCATGCTTCCATCCGTTCCGAATTTCCAGTATACGCGCTCAGGTTTCTGTCCAGTCGAAGCCAGCGCGTCGAGCG
>JAISWP010000178.1 GCA_031271065.1 Synergistaceae bacterium | reverse complement strand
CCTGCCTTCGTCCCCTTTTTATCGCTGGGAAGCATCGATGGGTTTCCTCTGGAGATGTGCAGGAGATATCACGAGATATTCGGCATGTACTTCTACGACGGCCTGGACGGCTATTACAGAGAGGGCGGATATAAAAACCTGCATGTCCTGCTGGGGAAAGAGGACGAGCTGATAAATCACGCCGTCCTGACAAAACCCCTCCTGCCCGCCGGCTGCCGCGTATACGAGTTCGAAGGCGGAACCCACAGGCTGGAATTTACCCCGGAGGTGGAAGCGGTCCTGCGCGGGATAATCAGGTAAAACCCCGCTGGCGGCAGATCGCGGGGGACAGGGACGTCAGCTCATAAGTTCCCGTATCTTCTCGGGGGAGAGTCCGGCGCTTTCCGCTATGATATCCAAAGAAACGCCGCGCGCCAGAAGATTGCGGGCGACTTCGAGCCTGCCTTCTTCGATGCCCTTTTCAATGCCTTTCTTGGTGTAATATTCCTCGGCTATAGACACGTACACGATCTTCCCCTCCCTGTCGAGCTGTTCCAAGTATCCAACGTATTCGGATTTCAGGTTCTCATCCTTCAGGCTGATTATCCTCTGCGCGAACAGCAGGAGCGAGCGTTTGTCCTCCATGCTCCAGCCTCGCTCGGCGAGAAGCCTCGTCGCTGTGCGCAGATAATTGTACTTCCGGAGTTCCGCCCTGGTCCCCCGCCGCGTGTTTCGCGGCATAAAGGACGATATCTATCGGATTGCCGCTCGCGATGAGTTCTTCGTCGCCCAGTTCCGGCAGCACGAGGTTATTATACTCGTAAACGGCCCTGACGCCATATTGGTCGTGAGAGTAATTTCTGGACTCCCCTCCCGGGCGTTTGTCCGCAATTATGGCGATGGCGGCGGGTTCTCTCCGGTAATGGGCGTATATGAGACAGCGATAGAAATTCATCCGCTCGGGGAGGTCGCCTCCCCCGCGGGATTGAGCCTCGCAATGAACCAGAACGCACTTCGCCGGTCTGCCTTTGAGCGGCACATCGACGAGAATATCGACGAAACGCGGGCTTTTATGCGTTTTGGGGTCTGCCGTTTTCAACACGTCGGTGAACTCTTTGTCGAGAAATTTCGGCTTGACGCGGATGTCCGCGGCCTCGTAAAGCTCGGGCGCCGCCCTCTTGAGCAGCGGGTAAAAATACGCCTTTACAAGGTCTTTCCAAAAGCTGTCCCCGCTGAAACGCTCTATCTTGCTTATTTCTCCATCAATCCGGCCTGTCTTAGGTCTCGCTTTGTCTGCCGTCAAACCGCCTCACCTCCCCAAGCAGTTATTATTTTGAGGGGCCGAGGCATGTCTGTCATCGGTTATCTTTGAAATCCTTGATAGATAAACTGGGCTGTATTCCCGTGCCGTTCCGGGGTTCACCAGGGCGCGGCCGAAGGAGCCGGCCGGCATACTTCCAGGTTTTATCTGACGTTCGGTCCCGAGCCCGGACAATATCGTGCGCGCGTCTTCGTTCCGTAAAATTTCCGCGGATGAGGGCGCGGAACCATCGCCGTCATCAAGCGCTTAAAATCTCATTTGTGATATCATCATCCCGGAAGGGGAGACGCTTTTTTGAGAATCCGCATAGTCCTGAAATTTCTTGGCGTCATAGCTTTTGTCGTATCGGGGTGGATGATAATCCCCTTCGTCTATTCAGCCGCGGCGAAGGGCAGGGACGCGGGCGTATTCGCCGTTTCCATCTGCGCCGGATTCGCCGCGTCCGCCGCCCTGTACCTGGGAGGCCGGGGCGCGGACATGTCGAAGATGAGGACAAGGGAAGTGATGGCGTCCGTCTCCTTCGCCTGGACAGTGTCCAGCTTCATAAGCGCGTTTCCCTACTGGCTGGAAGGAGCCGCGCCGACTTATACCGACGCGTTTTTCGAGAGCATGTCAGGGTTCACGACTACCGGCGCCACCATTTTCGAATCCCTCGATGCCCTTCCCAGGGGGCTTTTGCTGTGGAGAGCCCTCACCCACTGGCTCGGAGGCATGGGAATGATCGTCCTCACCCTGGCCCTGCTGCCGGTTGCGGGGGTGGGGTTCCAGATGTTCAGCGCGGAGTCTCCCGGGATGGTCCACGAAAAGATCACCCCCCGTCTGAGACAGACCGCGGCGGCGCTCTGGGGCATATATCTGGGGTTTACGGCCCTTCTGACGCTCTTGCTTTACATGTCCGGATTCAGCTTTTTCGAAGCCTTGAATCACTCCATGGCAACCATCTCCACCGGCGGATTTTCCACCCATTCGTCGAGCGTCGCTTACTTTGGCAATGCCAGGGCCGAATGGATGATAACCCTGTTCATGTTCATGAGCGGGGCTAACTTCGCCCTCTACATCCATGCTATGAAGGGGCGAAGCCTCAAAAATTTCCTCGCCGATCCGGAATTCCGTTTTTACTCTCTCTTTGCCGCCGCCGCGTCCGCCGCGGCTTCCGCGGCGCTCTACGCCGGCGGGAGATACGAATCCCTGGCGGAGGCGTTTCGTTACGGGACGTTTCAGGCGGTCAGCTTTATCACGACCACCGGTTTTGTGAGCGCCAATTACAGCGCGTGGCCTCACTTCGTCCAGGCCCTGCTTTTCGTGTGCCTCTTTCCCGGAGCGTGCGCCGGTTCGACAGCCGGGGGGATAAAACAGATACGCCTGCTGGTGGCGTGCCGCCACGCGGCCCGCCAGATATCCCGCACCTTAAGCCCCCGCGCCGTGCTGGTGCACCCCATAGGGGGCGCGGCTCTCGAACCCTCCGTCGTATCCTCATGCCTGGCCTTCATTGGTCTGTACTTAGCGGCCTTCATCGGGGGGGCGTTCGCCATAACGATCTTCGAGCCGGATTTCATGACCGCCGTATCGGCGGCCGCGTCAGCCCTTTCCAACGTCGGACCCGCCTTCGGACGCCTCGGCGACGGGGGCAGCTTCGGCGGCCAGGCGCCTGCCGCCAAGTGGATATACGCTTTCCTGATGATGATCGGGCGTCTTGAACTCTACACTGTGCTCGTGATCTTTTCGAGGGAATTCCGGCGTGAGGGTATAATATTTTCCAAATGACTGCCGCATTGGAGGGAGCGCGTTGAACATAGTGATAGTAGGCGCGGGGGAGATAGGTTTCAGCGTTGCGCGCTGCCTCTCCCAGGACGGGCACGACATAGTCGTGGTGGAGGAAAACCCGGAACGCGCGGCCAAGGCCGAGAGCGACCTGGACGTGATGGTGATACGGGGCAACGGCGCGCGCCCCAACGTGCTCGAAAAGGCCGGGATAAAGCCCGACGGCGGCGTGGAAATGCTCATCGCCTGTTCGAGCCGGGACGAAGTGAACATCCTCGCCTGCTGGATCGCGAAAAAGACGGGGGTCCCGAGGGTCCTCTCCAGGGCGGTCGGCATGGAGTTCACCGACACGAACGCATGGAGCCGGGACCTCGGCATCGACCTGATGGTCTCCCCTGAACGCAGCGTAGCCAGGGAGATAGAGAACCTGCTCGAGACGCAGAGCGCGGTATATTCGTCGGAGTTCGACGAAAAAGCCGGCATATACGCCTTCCGCGTGGAGGAAAACAGCCCGGTCTGCGGAACGAGCCTCATGGATATGAGACGGCAAAATCCGAAACTGGTGACGATAGTGGTCTACGTGAGCCGCGGCGAAGAGGGGTTCATCCCCAAAGCATCTGACGTCCTTCAGGCGGGAGACCTCTGCTATTCCTTCTGCTACCTCGACCAGATACAGGAGATAGCCGATCTGTACCAGCCCCACAGGACGAAAAAACTGAAACGCGTAATAATACTGGGGGCCGGGAAAGTGGGCTTCCAGACCGCGCAGCTGCTGCTGAACAGAATGAAAGGGATCGATGTCCGAATAATAGACATCGACCGGGAAAAGTGCAGGCGCGTGGCCTCCGAACTGCCGAAAGCGACGGTTCTGTGGGGCGACGGCGCGGACGAGGAACTGCTTCTGCAGGAAGGGATAGAGAACTCCGGCGGTTTTGTAGCCACCACCGAGAGTGACGAGACGAACCTGATAGTGGCTTCTCTTGCCGGCACCCTCGGAACGCGCAAGAGCATAGCGGTCGTCCGCAGGAAA
>JAISWP010000175.1 GCA_031271065.1 Synergistaceae bacterium | reverse complement strand
AAGGGAGGCAAGATATGAGAGAATATGCGGCAGTTACGCAAAACGGCGCAAGACAGCGGCTAGACGCGCACGGAACGGCTTTTCGGTAAATTGCCATACACGCTTTACACCGCTTTCACTTATACTATAAAATAATGCGGGACAGACACGATCGATCGATTATTTTAAGTGAGGACTAAATCGCGTTTTACGCGTCAGATTGGGGAGTGATCGGTATGGCACAGCTTGGAGACGAGAAAATTCTCACCGAGGTCGGGACCAACGAATGGCAGGTGGTGGTTTTCCTCCTCGGCAATCAATATTTCGCCATAAATGTGGACAAGACCAGAGAGATACTACGCTGGCCCGGCGCCCGAGACGTGCCTCAGACCCACCCGGCGATGAAGGGCATCACCACCATCCGGGGCGAGGTCATACCCCTCATAGACCTGAGAATTTATCTCGACATACCCCCGGAGGTCGAGATGGAGGGCAGCAAACTGATCGTGGCCGAGTTCAACAAGATGAAACTCGGATTCGTGGTCGACGCGGTGGACAGAATTTACAGGATCAACTCCGACGAGCTGGACGCCACCCTGACCGGCACTTTCCTCGGGGAAAACGCGCTCTACGTGATAAAGCGCGAGGGGCGCAACATCCTGCTGCTCGACTACGAGCGCATAGTCCAGGTGGTAAACCCGTCACTGGCGGACCAGTTCAAGCTGGAGACGGACATGTCCTCGGACGCGGTCAGCAGCCTGGGCGACCCTGACGAATACAAAATACTGGTCGCGGAGGATTCCCCTCTCATCCGCAAGCTGATACAGGACGTGCTGATCTCGGGCTCTTTTCACAACTTCGAGACAGTAGGTCACGGAAAAGCGGCCTGGGACAGATTGGTCGAGGACGGGGACGACTTCGACATACTGCTCACCGATATAGAGATGCCGAAGATGGACGGACTGACACTCACGAGGAGGGTCAAGGAGGACCCCAAGCTGTCACACATACCGGTCATAGTGTTTTCGAGCGTAATGGCTGAGGATATAAAGCGCAAGGCCCAGAGCATAGGGGCCGACGCTCAGATAACGAAGCCGGAGATGCACAAGCTCCTCGAAAAGATAATAGAACTGCTTTCAAAAACGCCAAAAGCGCAGAAACAGCTGGCTTCTTAAGCGTATGTTCGATAGTATCTCACGTCTGCCTTACTGGAACCAGGACATGGATTTCGATATCGAGACGTGGGTGCCGTACCGGTGCGACTTCAACCCTATAACCACTAACTCGCTCTTCAGCGACTCGCTGGGCCGCATAGCGGAGATGGCGATGCGTCTTGGGAGTGAGTTGCTTTATATGTGGAACGACGAGGACTGCCCCGTCGGGACACTGGTCCCGGAAAATCTCATCAGGCCCCATTTCAGCCCGGACGGTCACAAGGGGTTTTCGATAGTGTTCTCATACTCAAAGGGTATGGAAAAGGTGCTCCACGGCATGGAGGGCGCCGGCGAACTGTTCGGGGCCGGGATCACCCTCTGCGGGATATGGAAAAGCTCGCTCCTGCTGGACGAGTGCAAAGTGCTGGTGGCGGCAAGCACAAACCCCCTCTTTGACTGCGGCGAATTTTTGATCGCGCTCACTCTGGCCCTGGACGCGAGCACGAGGCAGGCCGCCGGCAACGTGCCTTACTTCGCGGAAAAGTTCGGCTTCAGGCGCTGCTCCATTCCCTACGAGACGGACGACATAACCGAGCTTCTCATATCCAGCCTCCTGACGGATTTCGAACTCGACGAGACAAGACGCCTAATCGGTCCCCAGAGAGAGCTGTCCTTGGATAATTACTGACGGACAGAGGAGGGGCGAATGGTCTACGACAGCAAAAAGGACGCGTACACCAGAGGATGCGTGCAGGTATATACGGGAAACGGCAAAGGCAAGACGACAGCCTCAATGGGGCTTGCCATACGGGCGTTAGGGGCCGGGTTCAGTGTCCTTTTCGCTCAGTTTCTCAAAGTCGGAAGCTACAGCGAGATGGAAATACTGGGCCATCTCGACAATCTTACCTGCAAACAGTACGGCACAGGCAAATTCATCATGCGCAGCCCGACGGAAGAGGACAGAGCGGCGGCGGCGGAAGGGCTCAGGGACGCGGTGGAGGAGATGGAAAGCGGGCGCTGGGATCTGGTCATCCTGGACGAGGTCAATGTGGCCTTCAACCTCGGCCTGCTGTCGGAGGACGATCTGCTGTCCGCCGCCGCCAAGCGGCCGGATATGGTGGAACTGGTATTCACGGGAAGAGGCGCGCCGCGTAAACTGATCGAAATGGCCGACCTGGTCACGGAAATGCAGGAGATCAAGCACTACTACAAAGCGGGCATACCCGCCAGAAAAGGTATAGAAAGCTAAATCGCGCTGCCGCGTCCGGGCAGGCGCCGCAGTCTCAGGACAGCCGGGCAGCGAAACTTTAAAATCAGCCTTTGGCCCGGCGCCGTTTAAACCAGCCTGTACCACCCTGACCGCGGGTCATTCGTCGGAAATGATTATGCCGGACTCCGTTTCGCCGTCCAGATAGGCCGAAAACCTGCCCTTGTATATTCTGACGGCCGGGTGTCCGCCGGGCGTGTATTGTTTCGAGTTCAGCCACTCCGTGTTGTATCTGCTGCCGTCGTGCTTTCCGAACACCGGCAGAT
The DNA here is from genome assembly GCA_031271065.1 of Synergistaceae bacterium. Lineage (GTDB taxonomy): Bacteria > Synergistota > Synergistia > Synergistales > Synergistaceae > JAIRKI01. Next base: position 3,840 of record JAISWP010000175.1, on the reverse strand, counting down.
AAAGGATGCCGTCGCAGTCCATATCGAGGAAGAAGTGTGTGCCGAAGGACAGCTCCGGCGAGAAACTGAGATCCGGCACGCTGATCTCCACCAGCACGCCGCAGCTGCATATCTCGTCGTACCTGATGGGCACTCCCAGCGCCGGATTCCTGCTGCCCCACCTGCCCGGCCCCGCCAGAATGTATTTCGTCCCCGCAAGACGCTTGTTTATCTCCCCGATCGCCCGGGCCGCGCCGGACGGATCCCACTCGTTCCTGTAAAGGGAGGCGTCCACGTAGACCAGATGGGTCACGCCCTCCAGCATCCCGCTGCTGACCATCCTGTCTCCCGTGAAGATGATCCGTTCCGCCGGGACTTCCGGCAGTTCGACCTTGCCCAGTTCGTCGTAGGACGCGAGAGGGCGCATCTGAAGCAGCCTGAGCTTCCTGGGATCGGTCTCGTAGGTAAACTCTATATCGACAGGGAACCCGGCCGCGCTTTCCATGTGTTTCAGGAGAGCTTTAGACGTGTCGAACAGCGCCCGCTCCCTCACGTGCAGCTCGGGGAATGAGAAGATGGGGCGCACCGGCACCTCGGGATCGGCCAGCGTCGAGTAGAGGAAATCGTCGCCGTAATTCTGCACGTAAACCCCGTAGTTTCTGTGCTCCCTGCGGAGGAATCCGCCGAAAGACGATAGAGCCCCCGTGAGAAAAGCGCCGCGCTCGACGTCGATGTAGTCGAAATATTCCTGGCTCGCCCCGGCTATCTGCGACGGCAGATTGCCCTCCGGACGGAGCGACGGGTTTGTGAGGTAGAACGTCCTGGCGGCGCAGCGGTCCACTGTCCTGGTCCCCAGCCCGAAACAGAGCCTCATCAGACCGTCCTCTTTTTTTATCCTCGGGTTCGGCCTTCGGAATACGCGGGAAAAGAGCGTGCCGGCAAGTTCAGGGTAGAAATAACTGCCGTGCTTCTTTCCCGACACCGATTGTATCAGAACCGCCATGGACTCATCCCGATGGGACTTGCCGTGCTTTTCACGATAAGCCCTGGCGGACGGATTGAATACCGACGCGAACACGCTGCGGACGCTCCGCTCCAGCGTACCGCAGCGCTCGGCGCGGGAGCCGCAGTTGGGAGAAAAGCAGGTCTGATATTTGCCCGCGAACGCGAGCGAGGTGGAGTCCTCCAGCAGGGAACTCGACCGGATGGCGAGCGGAGGCGAGCCTATCGCGTCGAAACGGTCGAGCAGTTTTTCGAACTCGAACTTCACGGAAGGGGAAAAGAGCGTGCGGTCCACTTCTTCCATGACCCGCTCCCAGTCGTCCTCGTCGTAAAGCGATGAAAGACCGCTGCGCGCGATGTGGTCGTCGAATATTTCCGTGGAAAGCACTATGGAGAGATCAGGGAAACCTATCGTTTCTTCCAGGGGAGATCCGGCCAGGACCATGCTGGCGTACGCCAGCCCCTTGGCTTTCCCGCCGCAGCGCCCGGCGCCTATCAGCGTTCCGTTTCCGCAAAAGAAACTCTCCGCGGAGAAAGTGCCGTAATCTTCGGCCGGCAGATTCATCCCTGTTCCTCCTTATCCCGCCGCAGTCACATGTGACGCGCCTGATTATGTGGTAAACTATACCATCATATCATTTTTTTGTGGAAGCAGGAGGCGTAATCTTGAATCTTCCGAGGGTGATAATAGCCGACGAACAACGGCCCGGAAAAATAATGTCAGGAATTTTAATAGTTACAGCGTTGAAAAACATGGGTTACAAATTGAGATTGTTCCTGGGCAATGTCGATGAATTATCCCTCCGTCTGCTTCAGCTGCTGTGCAATCAACCGGTGACCCTGCTGGACCCGACTCTCTGCGACGGCCGCGCGAGCCTGCGATGGCTGTTTCAGCAAGCCGCCAGCCCGGACTGCCTCAACGTCGTTCTGACGAGTCTGGGGGGACGATGGACGGAAGATTCTCCCTTCCGTGTCCCCAAGGAGTGCACACTTCTCGCGGAATGGCTCGAAAGCGAGCTTGTCCCCGTGCTCTACAGCGACGCGTCGTCGACACTCACAGTCAGGACCTTGAGCGAAGTAACGAACTCCCTTCAGCGAAACACCTCGATCAAAGTCAGGTCCGCACTTTTCAGGTCCGTCCTCAATGACAGGGAGTACGAGATGGTGGACAGAGAGGCGGGGCGTCTTTTTACGATAATACCGATAGGTTCGCTTCCAAGGAGTATGGACAGAAACATTCCTCTGCTCTCGGACCTCTTTTTCGAGAGTGCGTCCCGCGCCGTATTCCCGATAAAATCCGCGTCGCTGCAGCTCATGAACATGGATTACCAGGTCAGCTGGCCCATTTTCAGCGCTCTCGCCGGCTTCAGATCGGCCTGGACGCCTCAGCCCAGACTGTGCGAGCCGATAACGGACAGCGGAAAGGTCAACATCGCGGTAGTGCGGCACGAGACTCTGACCATCGGAGGCGACGGGACGGAACATCTCATGCGGGCCCTCGGGTGCAACGTCGTGGAGGTCCCGCTGGAGGGGAGCATCGTCCACAACGTGCCGATACACGGGGTTTACATCCCCCACGGTCCCATTTATATGGTCCTTCCCAAATTTTTCGGAAACATATATCTCAAGACGATGCTCAACAGGGCGTCGAACGGGAGCTCCTTCATGCTGGCTGAAGGAGGCGCTTCCCCCATACTGGGGGACAGGATAACCCTGCCTCCGGAATACGCGGGAGGCGGCGCCGGAAGGGGCTTTGGCATACTGCCCTACAGCAGCGCTTATAAGTCGGCCACGACAGGAGTCCCTCAGAAATCCGTCGCCATCCGCAAAAAACTCAACCCCCTCATCTCCGGTTCCCAGGAATGGGTGTGGGGGTACTCGTCTCCCAACCTCTCTCTCGAATCGCATGAGCCGGGGGACGAGTGCTGGGAGACGAGGGGGAATCTGGACGCCAAACAGTCCGGCGAGGACGGGTGGTGCAAGGGACGAATCCTCGCCTCCTCAATGCGCCTCGAACCCTGGAGCGCCCCGGCGTCTTTCCGCCGCTGGCTGGAAGGTTAAAATCATGGGCGCCATTGATTTGATGTCATCGACCCAGGTCGGCGAGAGACTGCTTTCCGGAGCGAAAGGAATGGCCGGCGACCTGGTCGAGTGGAGGAGAAATTTCCACCAGTTCCCGGAACTGGGCATGGAAGAGCACATGACGTCCGGCAAGATCGAAGGGCTGTTATCGTCATGTCCCGGCATGGAGGTCATAAAAGGGCTGGGGCTCTCCACCTGCGTGATAGGCAGGATAGGCGGCGGCCTTCCCGGAGGGGCGCTCGCCTTCCGGACCGAGATAGACGCCGTGGAGGTGCACGAGGACACGGGACTCCCCTTCAGTTCTTACGACTACAGGGCGTCCCACGTACAGGGGCACGACGCCCATATGGCGGCCATGCTGGGCGCCGCGGCTCTGATATCGGAGCACAGGGAGAGCCTCAAACACCCGGTAGTGTTCATATTTCAGCCCGCCGACGAGGGCAAGGGCGGATCGAGATACCTCATCGACGCCGGCGTCAAAGAGCGCTTCAGCATAGAAAAGATGCTCTGCATCCATTGGGTGCCGTTTCTGCCGTATGGGCAGATATTCACCAACAAGGGCGGCGTCACCGCCTTCACGAACAAACTGCACATCGGGCTGTCCGGACAGGGCGGGCACGGCTCCACACCATATCTCACCAACGATCCGCTGTATCTGTCGGCGCTCATACAGATCGCGCTCCAGTCCATAATCACCCGGGAGGTCGATCCGCAGAAAACCGCTGTCCTTTCGTTCGGGCGCATCGACGCGGCCGAGGTCTACAACGTCATCGCGGA